>JAPKGY010000607.1 GCA_026647385.1 Phycisphaerae bacterium
GATCTCGTCGCCGACAACGACATCTTTCTGGGCGGTACGATCCTGCCGGGTATCAGCATGGCCGCCCGCGCCCTCCACGATCAGACCGCCCAGCTCCCGCTCGTCGAGGTCGGGGCTCCGACCGAGACCCTGGGCAAGGACACGACCAGCGCGATCCGCAACGGCATCTTCGCCATGATGCTCGGCGCCCTCCGCGAAATCACCGAACGCTACGCCACCGACATCGGCAAATGGCCCACCCTGGTCGTCACCGGCGGCGACGCCCCCGCCATCGCGTCGGCCTGCGACTTCATCGATAAGGTCATCCCCGACCTCTGCCTCGACGGCCTGGTTATCGCCTACCGGAACGCCGTGGGCGACTCCGGCAACACCCGCGGATAACCCCCGTGCCCGATGCGGATAACCCCCGTGCCCGGTGCGGATGACCCCCGTGCCCGGTGCAGATAACCGGGACCCAACGGCAACCCAATACCTCGTTTAGCCGCGACCCGAAGGGGAGCGCTCCCACCATGCCGCGACCCGAAGGGGAGCGCTCCCACCATACCGCGACCCGAAGGGGAGCGTTTCCACCGTCTGCCCCCGCCCCCCTCGCCCAAGTCCACGGCCCGGCCTCACCGCAACCAGACACGCCGTGGGGTCCGCCTTCCCCGGATCGGGCTGCTTGCGGCGGATATCGTCCTGGAACCAGGAAAGCGGGGATCCTCGGACCTGCCCAAGGCCGATTTCCGCCCCCGGGAAGGGGTACCTCTGAACCGGAACGCAAAAAAGTGTCGAAAAAAGGGTCGGCGCGGCGGGGAGGGCGTTGTATACTATCAGATAGAGCCCGGTCGCGGAGACGGGCTAGGTCCAATGTCAGATTTCGGCTCGCAATAGCGGAATCCTTTCAGCGTAACCCGTTCATGGGGGATGAAGCCATGCATCGATCGATTGTTCTGGGTACCCTGTGCGTCTGCGCCATCTTTGCTTCACAGCAGGCCCTGGCCGCCAACACTTGGTGTTACACGAACCATCCGAACGCGATCTTCTGTGAGGACTTCGATCGCTACTGTGTGGATCCTCCGCCGGAGCCGGAAGCCTGCGCTCCTGCCGGCGAAGACATACGGAACACCTGGGCCATGTGGGACGTGTGGGATGGGTGGCACAACTGCGGCTGGACCCCCGCGCTGCACGATGAATATCCCAGTTCCTGGCCCTACAGCGCCAAGATCGGCTGCCAGGCGTGGAATAACGAATTGGGCTACGGCAACACCCCGCTGAACAACCACATTCAGGCCAAGTTCGGCGGCGTGTATACGGAAGTCCTGGGCACGAATCAGACTCCCCTGACCGTGGAATTCGGCATCCATAGCGATGCCGATCGGAAAATCCACGGCGCCAATCTCTACGTGGAACTGGGGCGAGGCCGGGGGCGGCCTCTGATCGCCGGCGTGGACTCTCTGACCAACTGGGTGCCCGGCCCCGACTGCACCCTTTGCGGAGCCCTCCAGGAGCATGCGATCTATCCGCGGATCTGCCGGACGAGTCCGACGCCCCCCGGCTGCCCGGACGCCAGCACAGCCTCGATCGTCCCCGCTCTCGCCGCCGGGTTCGTGGCCTTCCTGGATGCCGACCCCTGCCACTGCGCCGAAACGAACCATTGGCCCCGCGCCGATCGCCTGGCCTACTTCGATGGCAAGCAGTGGTGGACCCTGCCCGCGGGCTTCCCCGATCCGGGCGGGAGCGAGCCGGCCACCGGCGACTTCTCCATTTCGCCCACCCCTGGCTATCACAAGATCAAGTTGATCATCACGACCAACTCGGTAACCGTCGAGATGCGGGCCAACGGCGTCCTCAGCCGATGCGCGGTGCCCCGGGCTTACACCGGCCCGTTCAACAGCATGCTCATGGGCTACCAGATGCCCTGCCAATTGGCACCGGGCACGTGGAACTGCAACGGAGCCGCCGACTGCAACGGCGTCGCCGGTCCGCACCAGACCTGTTGTGTCAGCGGGACCAACGGCGGCGGAACCATCCCCCTCGATGACTTCGCCGTGTACGGCGGGCAAGGCTATGCCGAACCCGGCGCCTGCTGCTTCCCGGATACCTCCTGTGTCGTCGAATACCCAGGCAACTGCCTGAGTCTCGGCGGTCAACCCGGCGAGTCGGGCAGTACGTGCGCGAACACGGCCTGCTGCCCGCCGCTGCCCGCGGACCACGACATGGACACGGACGTCGATCTGGCCGACTTCGGCTGGTTCCAGTCCTGCCTGAGCGGCCCGCAAACCCCTCCGACGGTCGTCCCCTGCCGTTGCGCCGACTTCGACGGCGACAGCGACGTGGACGCCGATGATCTGACAACCTTCATCGGATGCATGCTCGGTCCGGAGATCGCGGCCGACCCGACCTGCACCGATTGAGAGAGCGATTGACAACACCAAGACCGATCCCCGCAACCGATGCTCCGGGGCTCCTGGCCACGCGGAAAAACGCGGGAAACGGGGTCGGCGCCGCGGACCGGGTGCGGTATTATACGTGAGGACGCCCGACTGCGGAGACGGGCGATCTCATATGGCAGAGTCCGGCCCGCAGCAGCGGAAGCCGGTCAGTGTACCCATTTCATGGGGGATCGAGCCATGCAACGAGCCGTCGTTTTTGGTGCCCTGCACCTCTGCGCCTTCCTGGCATCGCAGCCGGCCCTGGCCGCCAACACCTGGTGTTACACCAACCATCCCGACGCCATCTTTTGCGAGGATTTTGACCGCTATTGCTGCGGCCAGTACAACCCCTGGTGTACCCAGACCCCGCCCTGGCCCGAGGCCTGCGACCCCGCTTACTACGCGGCCCAGTATCCCAATGACCCCGTGGACATCCGGAACACCTGGATCATGTGGGACCTGTGGGACGGGTGGCACAACTGCGGCTGGACGCCTGCGGTTCACGATGAGAACTACAGCTCCTATCCCTACAGTGCCAAGATCGGCTGCCAGCCGTGGAATAACGAAATGGGCTACGCCAACACCCCGCTGAGCAACCAGATTCACGCCAAGTTCGGAGGCACGTTCACGGAGGTTCTGGGCACCGATTTGACGCCTCTCTCCCTGGAGTTCGGCATTTACGGCGATGCCGGCCGAATCATCCACGGGGCCAATCTGTACGTG
>JAPKGY010000608.1 GCA_026647385.1 Phycisphaerae bacterium
CAGCCAGCTTCGAGCGGCAGGCTTTGTCCTCGTCGACGTTCTCGACCGTCTTGCCCTGGTGAATGATCATCTCGCCGCGGTCCGGCCTGAACAGGAGGGTCGTGGTCATCTCGTTCAAGGGCATGAGCGAACGGATGCAGGCTCCTTTGCGATCCTCCGAATGGGAACGGATGTGATACGTATTCTCCGGGCCTTGCGGGCCGAACACCTTCGACGGCGCGACGCAATGGGCGTAAATGATCTGATTCTTCGCGGTATCGATCACCGGATCGGAGATGAATCCCGGCCGACCGGTCAGATACAGCATTACCAGCATGGTGATCGTCGAGTTCGTGTCCGCCTCGCACGCCCCGACGTAACCGTCGTTGTTGAGTTGCCAGAAGCCCAGGCAGGGATAGGCCGTCAACTTGTCGGAGTAGAAGAGGCTGAGGCAGTCGACGGTAATCGCGCGGGCCTTGTGGCGATCCATGAGATCGCGCATGCCCAGGTACATCCGTGCACACTTGCGGATTTCGTCGGCGGACGGCTCAACGACTTTCTCGGCTTTCCTCATCCACCCCTCGGCGATGCGGTCGGCCTCGGCGCGGTCGGCCTTGTCCAGGGCGTCATTGAGTTCCTCGTTGTTCCCCTTGACCAGTGTCGTGCCGAAGACCTCCTTGATCTGCCTGGCTGCGGGCTCGAGATCCCGCGTCGAATAGGCCAACAGGTGCGAGTCGCGAAGTTTCCTGACGACCTCGATCAGTCGGACGGCGTCGGCCACGTCGTCGAAACTGGAGGACGAGACGCCGACGACCTTCCTGCCGGCGCGCCTGGCGCCGGCGTAAGCGATCAGGAACTCGCCGGAGCCCGCGTAGAGATCGTCGACCAGGATGGTCGGCTTGCCGGAGTCCGCCAGGACGGCCGGCGCTCCCGTCCAGATGCCGACGATGTAGGACAGGTAACCGTCGATGTCCTTGTCCTCGGCGATGAGTTTCCTGGCTTGCTCGGCGTTTTGGACCGTGGCCGGCAGAAACTCGACGTTCGGGCATTTCTTCCGGAACAGTTCCATCAACTCATTCTTGCGAGCCTCGTAGTCGTAACCGATGTTCGGCCAGGAGGGTCGGTCGGGCGGGACATGGGAAAAGACGAGACGGACCCGCGGCCTGGCCGAGCAGGTCGCCGGCTGAGCCGTCTCGCCAGCCGCCGCGGCCGCCGCCACCTTCGCACCGAAACCCGCCACGGACAGGCCCGCAGCGCAGGCCGAGCAACCCGCCAGGAACTGCCGCCGATTGACGTGGCCGGGACAACCGAAGTGGAATGAACCCGTAGGGTGTTCCATGATGCCGACCTCCTTCGTTGAGCAGGATTTGGACAGACCAGGCCGCCTTCTCCGCGCTCGCGTGCAACCGTGGAGATGAGACCGCCTGATCGAAATCGTAACCTGCGGGCAACGGCGATACAACAGTTCCGTCGCCCCATTTGCCAAACCTGCCATCCGACGGGATACTGCGTGAGGCCGGAACCAGCGATCCGCGCGATGCATCGCTCTTTGATGCGGGAGCCGCTCTCATGAACTGGAATCGCCGCTTCTTGATGGCAACGTTGTTGTTGCCTGCAACCCTGCCGGCTGCCTCAAACGGCCCCACGGAGCCCATGCGGTTCGCCGAAAACGCCGCAGCCAGAGGTGAAATCGCCGATCGCCTCGGCCGGGTGTATGGGCGTCTGACCTCGCCCCCGCTGGACGATCCTGAATTCGTGTTGTCGGACGTGAGTTTCGCCCTGACCCGGCGATTCACCGAGTACAGCGGCGACATCTCAGGTCGAACGTTGACCGCCCTCGAGGACGCAGCCGAGCTGCTTCGCCGCAAACCCGCCATCGTCCCGGTGTTGATGGCCGGCTTTGCCGAGCACCAGAAGGCCGACGGCCATTACGGCGCCGACCAGAATCTCGACCAGGAGGTGAATCAGGCCCGCGACATGCCGATCCTGTGGGGCAACGGCCGCCTGCTGTTCGGCCTCGCCCGCCATTGCAGGCAACATCGCAATCCGGCGAAGCTCGATCTTGCCCGCAAACTCGGCGACTACATGTGTTCGACGCGCAGGTATTACGGCCAGGAGGAAAACTTCAAGGCTGTCGGCGGGCTGTACGCCTCCGGCTTCACCACGTGCTATCCGTCGATGGTGGACGGGCTGGTCGCCCTGGCTGAGGTCACCGGCGATCGCAAGTACGCCGACGAGGCCCGCTTCATCGCCCACCTCTCGCTGCTCGACGACGGCTTCACCAAACACCACAGCCACGGGCGGCTCACGACCTATCGCGGCATGCTCGACCTGGACTGGTTTACCGGCACAAACGACTTCGTGGACAAGGTCCGCGGCTACTGCGCGACCATCACCGCGGAATACCAGTTGCCCACCGGCGGCGTGACCGAACTCTTCGACCGTGACTATTTCCTCGACGAAGGCTGCACCGAAGCCGACTGGCTCTGGGTACAACTGCTGCTCTGGCGGGCGACGGGGGACTCCGCCTATCTCGACGCGGCCGAACACATCCTGCGGAATCATCTGCTGGCCGCCCAGTTTCCGAACGGCGGGTTCGGCCACCGCCCGCTCCGGGCAATGAAACTCGCGGGGAAGACCTTCTACGGATGCGGCTTTACCCCCGACGGAGTGGAGTCCTACTGGTGCTGCGCGATGCACGGCGCGCAAGCGCTCGCCCAGGCCGTGCGTTATGGCGTTGTCTCCCGCGGTGATTCGATCGACATCACCTGGCTCGCGGAGGTCTCCGGCGATTTTGACATCTCAGGCCGCAACGTGCACGTCCTTGCCCGACGGCTCGGCCCTGTAGAGTGGGAAGTCCAGGCTACTTCAGACAAACCCGGCGACGTCAGGTTCCGCCTGCGCGTGCCCGGCTGGGCAAAGTCGGTCCAGATTGACGGCGTCGAAAAGTCCCCTGTTAACGGCTGGCTGGGAATGACCCGCAATATCGCCGACCAGCAGACCTTCAAGGTCTCCTTCCCTTGGGCGGTACGATTGAACGGCGTCCATGGCGCCGAACCGATCGAGGGCGAGCCGATGCGCGTCTTCGCCGGGCCGGACCTGTACTGCCTCCCGGACGCGGAGGTAACCGAGGGCCTGCTGGCAAGAGAAGAGGTT
>JAPKGY010000609.1 GCA_026647385.1 Phycisphaerae bacterium
ATGGTCGAGAACGCCACCCACGAACTGACCGGCCGGTTCGGCGACGCGAAAGTCCGGGGTGACACCACCGAGATCGTCGTCGGCGCCTGCCGACTCGTCGGGCGGCCGATCTTCTTCGCCGTCGCGATCATGCTTATCTCCTTCCTGCCGGTGTTCGCCCTCGGCGGCCAGGAAGGCAAGATGTTCCACCCCCTGGCGTTCACCAAGAGTTTCGCGATGGTGGGCGTGGCCCTGCTGGCGGTCACGTTTGTGCCCGCCATGATTCCGCTGATGGTTCGCGGCCGGCTCCGGAGCGAGCAGGAGAACTGGATCGTCCGCGGCTTCATCGAGATTTACCGGCCCGTGCTCACCTGGCTCATGAATGTCCCGGCGGCCGGCCTGTGGTTCATGGGTTTCCTGTTCATCATCGCCGCGGGATTCGTGGGCAGCACGAGCCTGTTCACGATCGTGCTGGCGGTCGCACTGTTCTTCGGGACGGTCTTCTTTGCTCGTGCCTGGAGCAAGGGCCTCGCGTTCGCGCTCCTGCTGGCGGCTGCATTGTGGTCCTGGCACTTCCCCAAACTCGGACGGGAGTTCATGCCGCCGCTCGACGAGGGCAGCATTCTGGACATGCCGGTCACCGTTCCCCGCGTCTCGATCGCCCAGGCAGGCGACGACATGCGCATTCGCGACGCCGTGATGCGCGGCTTCCCCGAGGTGGATCAGGTGGTGGGCAAGGCCGGACGGGCGGAAACGGCGACGGACATCGCCGGCCCCGACATGATCGAGACGGTCGTGACGCTCAGGCCCAAGGAGTGGTGGCCCAAACGCAAGGCCCGCTTCGAAGACGTCGAGGACGAGGCCCGCCGGATCATCGAGGACCTGCGCAGCGCGGGGGTCTTGCCGCCGGACGCGAATGCGGAGCAACTCGGCCGTCTCGTCAACGGCGCAGCCATGGCGGCGTTGGAGGAATTCGACCGCCGGATACGCGAATTCGCCCGTCGGCGTCAGGTCGAGTTCGAGCCCCAGCTTGCGCGGAAGCTGACCGCCGCGGCCGTGGGGGATCTGCTCGAGCATCTCCGGGCCAAACGGGAGATCCAGGTGGAGCCGACGGCCGCCCTGGCCGGCGAGCTCGTCGAAACGCTCGCGCCGGTTCATGGGCTGCCGCTGGTCCAGGTTCCGCGGCGCGAGGAGATGAACCGCCTGCTTGCCAATGCGGTCAACGGCCTGGCGTCCGTCGGAGTGGTCCAGGACAAGCCGGATCTGCTCGTTCTGCCGGACTCGGTCCTGGGGCGAATCAAAGAAACGTTGACCACCGCCATCGGCGGAGAGGAAGCCACGCTGCAGGCCGTCATTTTCGATCGCTTTCAGAAGCGACTGGACGAGGAGTGGGTGCGCAAGGTCGGCCTCATCAATCGCGAGATCGAGGGTTATGCGGGCGAGGTTCTCGCCGCCCGGCTGATCGATGCGCTGATCGCCGGGGCGCAAGGCGAGGGTCTGCTGGCCGGCGAGCCCGCCGAGCAGGACCTGGCCTCCATTCGTCAGGCCCATTCGCGGATCTTTCTGGACCGCGCGTTTCTGTGGCACAAGCTCAAGAGCGACCTGGTGGCCGAGATGGACAGCGAGCTGCAGATGCCCGGCTGGGGCAATATCTGGACCCAGCCGATCATCAACCGCGTCGACATGCTGGCAACGGGGGTCCGGACGATGATCGGCGTGAAGGTCTTCGGCCCGAGGCTTGACGACGTGACCGAGGAAGTCCTGGACGGCGGCGCGCCGAGGCAGATCGTGAAGCCGGGCATCCAGACCGTATCCAACCAGATCGCCGACGTGCTGCGGAACGTCCGCGGAGCCGTCGACGTGTTTCCCGACCAGGTGGTTGGCCGAAGTTATCTGCAAATCGATATCGACCGCGACCGAGCGGCCCGCTTCGGTGTGAACGTCGCGGAGATCCAGGAGGCCATCGAGGTGGCCATGGGTGGCAAAGCGATTACCACCACCGTGGAAGGGCGGCAGCGGTTCCCGGTGCGCGTGCGGTATCCGCGAGACCTCTGGCAGAGCCCCGAGGCAATCCGCCGCATCCTGGTGACCGGCCAAAGGCAGGTCCCGCCGTTGCAGGAGCGGATGCCGGGTGTCGAACCCCCCGCGTCGCCGATGGCCGGGGAGGCGGTCCAGATTCCGATCAGCGAGGTCGCGGACATCCGGATCGTCGAAGGCCCGAGCGTCGTCAAGAGCGAGAACGGCATGCTCCGGGCCTACGTACAGCTCAACGTGCGCGACCGCGATATCGTGGGTTTCGTGGAGGAGGCGAGGCAGGCGGTCGCCGCCCGGGTCAAGCTGCCTCCCGGTTTCTACATCGAGTGGAGCGGGCAGTTTGAGCATCAGGTCCGCGCCCGCAAGACGCTTCAGATCATTTTCCCGGCGGTCGTGCTTCTGATTTTCGTCATCCTGCTGGTGACGTTCGGAGACGTTCGCGATGCCCTGCTGATTGTCCTGGCTGTCCCGGGTGCCTTGGCGGGTGGGGTCATCTTTCAGAGCCTGTTCGGCTTCAACTTCAGCGTGGCGGTGTGGGTGGGCTTTATCGCTTGCTTCGGCATGGCAACGCAAACCGGTATCGTCATGCTGGTCTATCTGCACGAGGCGATTCGCGCCCGCGGCGGATTGGCCGGCCTGGCTTCCGAGGCCGATCTCACCCAGGCGGTCATCGCCGGCGCCGTCCATCGCCTGCGACCCAAACTCATGACCGAGGGGGTGGCCATCATCGGACTTATGCCCATGCTCTGGGCGACCGGCGTCGGGGCCGAGGTGATGAAGCCGATGGCCGCCCCCGTGCTCGGCGGGCTGCTCGTGGCTGACGAGGTCATCGATCTGCTGATCCCGGTCGTGTTCCGGTGGTACCAGCTCCGCAAATGGCGACGGATCCATTCGGCCGCCGGACCGGGCGAAGGAGACGCTCGCATACCATGAAACTGCGTGACAGCGGCATGCCCGAGGAAGCGTACTGGGAATCTCTCTTTGACGTGGATCTGATTCTCGACCGCCTCGAGGTCGACCCGTCTTGGCGCCATGTCGCCGAGCTCGGATGCGGGTACGGAACATTCACCATTCCGGTGGCCCGACGGATCGTCGGTTCGATCGATACTTTCGACATCGA
>JAPKGY010000061.1 GCA_026647385.1 Phycisphaerae bacterium
CGTGTGACAAAAAACAACAGCCGGAGGCTATGACTCAGCCCGAGTAGGATAAACCGGTTCTCTTCCGCCGAATGGTCGGGATCGTCGATCGACTTGGCGTTCTCATCCACGAATACCGAGCGGGCCTCGTCATATGAGACTCCCTGCTTCCGCCGGCTTGCCGCCATCTTTCGGGGATCGCACGTGAAACGGATCTCGCCCATCGACGCCCATTATAACTACATTGTAGTCTATTCGCGACCCCCGGTTCATCAGAAATCAGGAGAACAGCTTCAACAAGGATACCGATCCGTGTCCGGCACCCGTTGAGCCGCGGGCTCGGTCCGCGATTCCTATGCGTCCCGCTCCACACGAACAAACACATCGGCTCCATCGCCGCCCCAGTCGCCGCTCCAAGCCGTCCTGACACCATTGGCGCGGCATTATGACCGGAGCATGGGTGGCGTTCACGCCCACACGCCGGGGACCGCACAGTCGCAATCGGGGCAGTGGCCGTCCCTCAGCCGGTTTTCTCGAACGGTGAACCCCCATCGGCGAATCAGGGTGGCGCAACACCTGGGGCAGAAGGTGTCCTCGCGATGGTCGAGGCGACCCGGACGGTTGCCGGTGTAGACGAACTTCAGACCGGCGGACAGCCCCGCGTCGTGCGCCCGGATCAGCGTCTCGATCGGCGTGGCCGGCGGGTCGGTCAGCTTGTAGTCGGGATGAAACGCGGTCACGTGCCACGGGATGTTCGGGTCGACGCCCGCCAGGAACCTCGCGATACCGTTAAGCTGCTCGTCGGTATCGTTGAGCGTCGGCACGACCAGGGTCACGACCTCCACCCAGAAGTTCAGCTCCTTGAGCAGGACGATCGTGTCGAGCACGGACTTCAGGGCGCATCCCAGTCTGCGGTAGTGACGGTCATCGAAGCATTTCAGGTCCACCTTGTAGAGGTCGACGTAGGGTCGAAGGTAGCGCAGGACCTCCGGCGTGCCGTTCCCGTTGGAAACGAAGCCGCAGCGAACACCCAGCGGCTTGAGCAGCTTGAACACCTCGACCGCCCAATCGGCGGTAATCAGCGGCTCGTTGTAGGTGCTGACGCACACGGGAGTCCGATGCTCGACGGCGAGGTCGGCCAGGGCTTCCGCGCTGATCAGGTGCGGGTTGGCCCTCGCCTTGTCGTCGCGCAGGGCCTGAGACGTGATCCAGTTCTGGCAATACGAACAGTGAAGATCGCATCCGAGCATGCCGAACGAGAGCGCGTCGCTCCCCGGAAACACATGGTAGAAGGGCTTCTTCTCGATGGGATCGATGGCCACCGAGGCGACATAACCCGCCGGCACGCGGAGCTGGCCGCCCACGTTGCGTCGAACCCGGCACACCCCGGATTTCCCCTCGGCGATTCGGCAGCGGTGTCCGCAGGCCACGCAGCGCAATGCGTCGCCTTCATCGATCACCAGTTCCGGCGCGGACGGCATGGTCAGGTCGGACAGGACTCGTTCCAGGGTCGCAGGCATCGACCCACCTCGTCTTTCGGACGCGAGAGGCAAGATCTCCTCTGGCTATTATAGCGGCCGGCGGCACGTTCAGAAGCCCGCTTCACTGACGCTGGAACGGGTCTGGTTTCGCCTATACAATGAAAGGGTTCACGAAACGCACATGCCGCAAGTTACACGAGGCACGCATCATGCAACCTCCTGACCGGATCCTGCAAACCGTCTGCCTGCTCGGCTTGCTGGCCTGCCTGCCGTTGCCGGCGTGGCTCGGCTGCAGCCGCGAGCAGCCGGCCGGTCCTTCGGCCAAAACGGCCCCGGCCACCGCCGCGGCGACCGCCCCCTCGGACCCGGCACCCACCGACGCCGACGATGCCCCGAACGCCCCCCGCGCACTGCCCGACACCGGCGAATTGGCCGGCTGGATCAAGATCGAACCGATTCGGCAAGCCAGCCTCGGCACGATCCGCCTGGAGCCATGGTGGGACCCTGCCATCGCGGCTCAGTCCCTGGCCTCATACCAAATCGACCGGATCTGGACGTGTACCTACGCCTCAAAGCCGGGCATCGCCTCGGTCGTCTTTTTCGAGACTTCCGACCCGCTTGATGCGTTCGGTCTGTTCAGCCTGCTCACACGGAAACCCGGAATCACGGCCCGCCCCGAGGACGGCACGATGCTGGAGAGCCGGATGCTCAAGGACGCGGTCGCCATCGTCGGCTGGCAGGGCACGGCGTGCGTCGCGGTGCAGGTCTCCGGTTTCAGCGACGCGGAAGGCCTTCCCGCGGCTGAGCGACTCGCCCGCAGGATCCTGTTCGCGATCCCCTGGGCCGACCCGCCGTTCATCATGCGGTCGATGCCGCGAACCCAGCTCGCCAACACCAAGATCTGGATGGTGCGCCGAACAGCCGCCCTCCAACTCGCGACGGAGGACCTCCGTCGGATCGCCCGAGCCGGTCTCGACGATGTCTTCGGCCTGACCGACAAGGACCTGCTCTGGATCGCCGCGATCGAACAGCCGGCGGATACGCGCCCCGCGTCGGAACGGACGTCGGGGGAGCCTTCGCCGCGAAACATCATCT
Source organism: Phycisphaerae bacterium (assembly GCA_026647385.1). Taxonomy (GTDB): domain Bacteria; phylum Planctomycetota; class Phycisphaerae; order UBA1845; family PWPN01; genus JAPKGY01. The sequence continues at coordinate 2,556 of JAPKGY010000061.1, forward strand.
GGATCGCTGAATATGCGGCCCCGGAGAAATCCCGCCAGGCATTCGACCGTTATCTGCGTCGGCTCAGCCGACCGACGACGGACGTGGACAGACAGACACAAGTGCAGGCACCACATGGGCGATACCTGATCGGTACCTGGACGGCCGGCGCCGAGAAAGCAAACCCGGTGCTGCCCGCCCTGCTCGACATGCTTCCCGCCGCCGATGCGGCCACCAGCCTGTCCGCGAGCATCCGGCCCGCCGGCAGTACGCAGTAACCTGAGGGTGCCATGACCCAAACCGTCGGAACAACAGCAAGCCGCGAGGCAGCAGCCCCACGGAGGTTCATCGGGCAGGCCATCGCTCGCCTCCTCGCGCGCGGGGCGCTGCTCGTCGCGTCGAGCACGGTCATGGCCGGACCGATTGCTCCCGAGGTGGATGCTCGCGCCCAACGCGGCCTCGAAGCAACGAACCCCGACCCGGCGAACCCTTATTCCGCCATCCTGCATGGTTCGGAGGAAGCCGGCACGTTGATGAAACGCGCGGAGGAGGGCATCGAACGGCAGGACTGGAAGCTGGCGATCGATTCCCTGCAACGGATGATCGAGCTGAAAGGGGAACACATCCTGACCGCGGATGGCCGGCTGTACGAGTCTGCGCGCAGCCTCGCCGAGCGCAAGCTGGCCGGCCTGCCCGACGCCGGCCTGCGAGCGTATCGTCTCGTCCACGACGGCGAGGCGGACGCCCTCTTCCAACAAGCTCAAGGCCAGCACGACGAAGCCCTTCTCCGAAACGTCGTCGACCGCTTCGCGCTCGCTTCCATCGGCAACGAGGCAGCCCTGACCCTGGCGGACTGGATGATGGACGAAGGTCGCTTCGCCGAAGCGGCGGCGATTCTGAATCGTGCCCTGTCGCCAGGCCGACCATCCGACGCCCTCCGCCGGGAACTGACGGAGCGAACGGCCGTTGCCCTGGCGGCCTCCGGACAGTCGGACGCAGCCTCGGCGCTGCTCCAATCACTCCCCGCCGATCGGACACTCGATGGCCCCGACCGCGGTCCAGCCGTCCGCTCCTGGATCGCCGCGCGGACCCAGCCCACCGGAACGACGGAAATCACCCAATGGCCCCGCGAGATGGGCAACAGCGCCCGCACCGGACATATGGATCTCGTCGAGCCGTCGTTTCCCCCGGAAATCCCGTGGCGAGTGGCGGTGCCCGTTACCCCACCACGTAGAGGCTTCGAAGCCATCAGTTCGTATGCGGTCAAGCAGGGCCTATGGCCCCTCGCCCGTCCCGTGACCGACGGGCGTCGAATGTATTTCAAGGCCGGACCACGTCTGGTCGGCGTCGACATCGAAACCGCCGAGGTACTCTGGACCTCGAGCCCTTACGGCGATGAGACGGTATTCGCCTCGCAGTTTCGCCCAGGCGGGCAGATCTGGCTGCCTGCTCCCGTCGATCCGTCCGGGACCCAGTATGCGGCCGACCCCTTCTTCCTTCACACCTACCGGGACGCCGTCGGAGGCAGCGTCGGCCTGGCCTTCGGTCAAGTCCTGACCGTTGAATGGCCGGGCGACCCGCCAATGCCCCCGGCGCTGTGGCGCGAGGGAGGCCAACCGAACCTGGTGCAGGGCCGCTTCGACCCGGGCACCCTCACGCCCAACCGCGTTGCCGCCTACGACCCCGCCGATGGCAAGCTGCTCTGGTCCACGGACTCCACCGGAGGGGAAGGCGAATTGGCCGGCCTGCAGTTCCTGGCCGTCCCGCTCCCCGTCGGCTCGTATCTGCTCGCCCCCTGCCGCGTGCAGAACGATCTGTATGCCGTGCTCCTCGATGCCCACACGGGCCGGCTCGTGCGCTATATCTACCTCTGCGGCACCGGCGGCGGATCATTCAACGGCCTACACGCCTGCGACCCTTGCCGCATCGGAGCCACAGTTTATCTGCCCACCGGGCGCGGCGTTCTCGTCGCCCTGGACGCGAGCGATTTCTCCATCCAGTGGATCCTTCGTTACGACGGGATGACGCGCAAGGTCGCGGACACCTCGTGGCAGACGCCCCAACTGGCGGCTGCGGGCGATTCGCTCCTGCTCGCGCCGCCGGACGCCGACCAGCTCCTGTGCATCGACGGCAAAACCGCGAAAACCCGCTGGACCTTCGATCGCGGCGACGCGCAATGCATCGTCGCCGCGAATACTCGGCACGTATGGCTGGGCGGTCCGCGGATCGAGGCGGTCCGAATCGAAACCGGAGAGCCCGCCTGGTCCAGACAGATCCCCCCTCTCGCCGGGCGCGGCGCGTTGAGCGGAAACCGCCTTTATCTGCCAACCCTCGACGGGCTCGTCGCCCTCGATGCCGCCACCGGCCAACCACTCGACGTCGCCAAGCCGCCTCTCGGCGATCGGCTCGGCAGCCTGCTGGCGTTTGATTTCAATCTGTACAGCGCCGACGGCCTGCTCATCCGACGCTTCCCGGATATGGGTCGCGGCTACTCGCGGATGCGGGCTCTGCACGAGTCCGACCCGACCGACGGTTCACACGCGATTCGATTGGCGTCGCTCGAACTGCTGCAAGGCAAGCCGGCCGAGGCCCTCGCCGCCATGGCGTCGGTCCCCCCGAGCTTCACTCAGGCCGATCCGGCGCGCGCCCGCTACTTGGCACATTTGCAGGTGGTGGCGATGCTCAAGCTGGCTGCGTCCGATTCGACCTCGCCGGACAAGGCCCGCGCGCTCCTGGAGAAAGCCAGGCAGACCGCGAAGTCCGCCCGCGATGCGATCGACAGCTCGCTGGCTCTCGGCGAGTTCTACTCCCGGCAGGGTCAACACTTGGACGCCTGCAACGAGTACCTCGCCCTCATGTGCAGTGAAGCGGGCGACGAGATGTTGTCGGACGGGTACGGTTTCGAGCGTCGAGCCCGCGATGCCGCGGGTCAACGATTGGCCGCCGCCCTGCCGGATCTCTCCGGCCCGGACCTCGCGACCTTCGCGCAACGGGCGGGCGAACGGCTGCACGCCGCCGAGAATGGCCGCGACGAGCGCACCCTGCTGTGGCTGTCCGAAAGCGACGCAGCCGGGCCGGTCTCCCACGAAGCCTCGCTGATTCTGGCGGGCTGGGCGACGGAGGCTTACCGCTTCGAGCAGGCCGAGAACATCCTGACTCGCGTACTGAGGCACGCCGCGACGCCACAACTGCAGGCCGAGGCAGCCGCGCGGCTCGCCGCGATCTACCTCCAGCCCGATGACTTGCACCAGCCGGTGGCAGCCGCCGCGATGCTCGATCGGCTGGCGAACGACTATGCCGCCGTCCCTCTCCCCGCCTCGATCGCCCACCTCGTTCCGCCCGGGGAGGCCGACAAAGCCCCTCCCCCGCCCGGCCACACGATCACCGCCGTCGACCTGGCGAATCGATTCAAGAGCCGGCTCAACATCGCTTTGCTTTCACGGCACCGCGAAGCCCTGGCACGCGCAACGCTCGGTCCGCCCCAGGCTACGCTCGATCCCGCCGCGCATCCCAGCGCGAGGCCCGTCCTCGTCCGCGACGAGCCCTGCGAACCGCTCCTGGGGCGGCGATTGTTGCTCACGGAGCAGAACGACTTGCAGTTTGTGGAGGCTTTGAGTGGCAAAGAACTCTGGCCAGTCGAGCTGCGATTGCTCAGCGAACTCACCGTCGAATCCCAGAACGCCCGCGAGTCGCTGCCGCCGAATCTCGGGCGCCCGGGCGTCAACCCGACCACCGCCGCGCGGGCGGTCATGGAAGGCCAGACATTGATCCTCAACACCCTCCCCGCCATTCACGCCGTCGGCTCGCTCACCGGCCGGCGCCTCTGGTCCCGACCTTTCGACGCCCCCGTTTCGCCTGGCCAGGACCCCGCCGCCTCGGACGCGTGGCTCTGGATCGACGACGGATGCCTGATCACCGTGGACGCAGCCGGCAGGCTCGAGGCGGCTCGCATCGAGTCGGGCAACCGGATCCGGTGGCGACGCGCCGATCCCCGCCAACATTGGCATTGGGTCCGGGCACGCCAAGGATACGTCGTCGCCATCGACAGCGACCTCGAACGAACCGACGTCGTCCGGCTCCGCGACGGCGGGATGATCGGTTCGTGCGCATTCGCCCAGCCGGCTGATCGGGTCAGCATCGCCTTGCTCGCGGAAGTGATCTGCGGGCCGGTGTCCGAACGCGAAATCGCCGCCTTCGAGCTGGCTGCCCCGGGCGTCGAGCGTTGGCGATTCAAGGCGGAAGGCACGCTCAGCCAGATCTTCAAGCCCACGCCGGACTCGCTCGTCGTCACCGACCAGGTCGGCCGACTCGCTGCCCTGGATCCCGCCACCGGCTCCGTGGTGTGGCGGAGTGTGGTCAAGAGTTGCGCCAACGGCGTGACCGACGGCGTCCTCCAAAACGACGTGCTCTACGTCTGCGGTTTGCAGAACCGCCCACAAGGTCGCGGCAGCGACCCCGAGAGCCAGCGATGGGCGGTCGCAGCCATCCGCTGGGCCGATGGGCAGGTACTCTGGCAAGCGGGCGATCTACCCGCCCGGGCGCACCTCAACGCCCATGTCCTGGCTGTAGCCGCCAACGCGATTCCGATCGCCGTGTTCACGCCCGCCAGAGCTCCCCAGGTCGACGCCCCAGCGGGTATCGATCGCAACACCCCACTGACCAGCCGACTCGAAATAGGCCTGCTGGAAAAGTCGACCGGCCGGGCTCTCGGCGGCAAACTCCTCGCCAACCTGCCCCTGGATACGGGAACGGGCACCGTCCTGGACCTTCGCGCCTCGGACGGCCTCATCGAGGTCGTCGTCGGAGCCAACCGCCTGCGCATCGCCTGCCCACCCGAAGGAAAGTGAATCCCGGGGCAACCGCGGTTACCATATCACCCAGGCCGTACCGAGGAGCAGGAGCACCGGACTTTCAGGAGACAAAGGGGGGGCAATGCCTAATGACCAATGGCTAATGTCTACGCAACTCAAACTGACCGATTGCATCCGTCGGAGCGCCGTGACTCAAAAGAGCCGCGGGCTTGGATGCGGCTCTTCATGAGAGATTGGACATTGGACATTTGAAATCTGATATTCGAAATCCGATACTTGAAATCCGATATTTGAAATCTGAATCTGAAATCTGGGATCTCAAATCGGAATCTGAAATCTGAGATTTGAGGTTTGAAATCTGAGAGGGTGTATGAGAAGCCCGGGGACTGTCCCCTTCTCCCAGGGCTTCTCACACACCCTCTGAAACTCCGTCGTCCTGCTTCGGACGCGCCCGACGGAATCGGGCCGACCGGTACACGAAGTGATACAACCCTTTACTGACTGAGGGACCCGACATGACCGACCGCGAGCTTTTCGACGCCATCAAGTCAGCCGCTCTGCTCCGTGGTGACTTCACACTGCGATCGGGCAGGAAGAGCAAATACTACCTGGACAAGTATCTCTTCGAAGCCCAGCCAGCCATCCTGAAGGAACTCGGCGAGCGCTTCGCGCGCGAGGTTACGCCGCAAACGACGCGCATCGCCGGGGCGGAACTGGGCGGGGTCGCGTTGGCGGCGGCCGCCTCGATGGCCAGCGGCCTGCCGTTCGTCATCATCCGCAACGCCAAAAAAGGCTACGGCACCCAGAAGATGTACGAGGGCAAGATCGAGCAAGGCGATCAGATCCTCCTCGTCGAGGACATCGCCACGACCGGCGGACAAGTGCTCGAAGCCGCCAAGACCCTGGCTGAGGCCGGCTGCATCGTCCAGAAGATCGTCGCGGTCATCGATCGCCAGGAGGGAGCGCGCGAAAACATCGAGGCCGCCGGCTTCGTCTTCGGGTCCCTGCTGACCAAGACGGACTTGGGCATTGATGACTGAGAATGCCGAATGACTAAAGAAGCTCCAAATGCCAATGACAAGGAACACCCGAAGACCTAAGACAGGAGTCAAAACTCAGAAGTCAGGACCCGCAATCGGGCGCAATCGGGTTCTGAGCTATCCCTTGCCTTCGGGCTATCGCATGCTGTCTCCTGTTTCCTGTCTCCTGAATTCAATTCATTCCGGTATTAGTCATTCTTTAGACATTCGTCATTGGTCATTCGACATTCAACGGCACAGAGCAAAAACCATGTCGACCCCCAGGCACATCCTGGTCTTCCTCGCCCTCGCAACGTTCTGCGGCTGTGCAGGGCTCAAGCTGCCCGTCGCGAGTCGGCCGGCGGAGGAAAGCTGGGCGATCGTCCGTGTGGCTGAAGGCTTCGACCTCGACGAACCGGGCGACGCCTGGACGTTCCGCACGCCACGGCTTTGGCGAATTGCCGTCGACGGCGACCGGCGATTCCTTCAGATGGCCTATCCACCCGAGAGGCCGCTGCTTCCCGGCGTGCGCCGCCCGCAGGAATACGCCGTCTATAACAAGTTCGAGTTCCGATCGTTCAGCCTGGCCTGCTACGTCCGAATCGACCGCGATCCGAGCGTCAAAGGACGCGATGCCTGCATCCTCTTCTGCCGGCTCGACGATACCCACTTCTACTACGCCCATCTGTCGAACTTCACCGACGACTTCCACAACAACCTGATCCGCGTCGACGGCGACACGCGTCGCGCGCTGCTGCCGGCCGACCCCAACCGGCGTCCGGCCATCACCGATCAGAACTGGCATCTCGTGGAAGTCATCCGATATGCCGACGCGGGCACCATCCGCGTCTTCGTCGACCGCGACAAGGGGGGCGAATACGCCGCGCCGCTCTTCGAAGCCACCGACAGAACCTACGACTGGGGCACCATCGCCCTGGCATCGTTCGACGATCACGCCAGCTTCGGCCGCCTGGCAATCGAAGGGCAGGCCAGACCGGCTGCCACACCGCCAACCGGCGACCGCCCGACAGCTCCAGCCCAAGCCAACTGACCTCACTTCCGCCCTCCGGATTTCGGCGTTTATGCCGGT
>JAPKGY010000610.1 GCA_026647385.1 Phycisphaerae bacterium
GTCATCTGGCTGACCGCCTTGATCTTCGCCGGCCCCTGACCCTCGCCGTACTTGAAGGCCTCCTCGTTGCTGGAGGGACAGCTATAGATCGTGCCGGTCATGTTCACGATCAAGTCCGAGCGATGGGTACTGATCGCCTGCCGGCCGAGGGTCCCCGCTCGCAACGGGGTCACGTAATCCCACATATTCACCGCGAAACGGTTGAAGCCCGGCAGCGAAACGTCCCACTTCGCGCCGTCCGGCGAGGTCAGGAACCAATACCCGGTCGTCCACGCGGACCCCGGGATCCAATCCTGGTTCTCCGACTGGTAGACGTTCTCCGCCCGGCAGGTCGAGCCGAGGTTGGCGGCGCACACGACGGCCCGGGCCTGTGCTCGGGCCCGCTGGAGCGAAGGCAGCAGAATACAGATCAGCAAGGCGATCACCGCGACCACAACGAGCAGTTCGAGCAGCGACAGGCCCCGGGCCACGGCCCCCCGGATCGGCCGCGCGGGACGGGCGACGTCAACGGCCATACCACACCTCCGCGCCGCACTGGGGGCACTTCGTCGGAGGATCGAGGCTGCGATACTCGTTCAAGGCGACCGCACTCCGGCACGACGGGCAACTGAAAGCCGGAACGAGGGAGGTTTTACCACAGTTCTGGCACTCAGCCGGCAGGGAAGCGACGTCGCGCGGATCGATGCGGACTGATCCTCGGCATTCCCAGCAGATCCACGTGCCTTCGGTCGGGCGGGTGTCGGCCGTCCACGCGCGATACGCGAAGGTGCACAGGGCGAGTACCGCCAAAGCCACCGCGACGTATGCCGCGGGTGGCTGAAGCAAACCGCCGTCATCCCGGACCAGGTGCCTGAACATGCTGTCGAACGCCAGCCGGAAAAGTGCTCGCATCCGCCTGCGGTACCACGCTCGCAGGCAGTGCCATCAAACGCGGAATCGTAAGGGTTTCGCGCGATGGATGCAAGTGCCACACTCCGGCACATCTCCAGAAGGCTGGCACCCGGCGGCAGGAATGTCAGATGACCCATGCCTAATGACTAACAAAGGACGCTTCCCCCTCCATCTCGGAGAACGTCTTCGTCCATCTGTTCATGAGGGCTTCTTCAGACATTAGACATTAGTCATTGACGCTCATGATGACTTCAACGCGGGCGTGATCGAGGTGGTCGGGCTCCCCCCAGGCGATGGGGACGTACAGCAAGGCCTCGTCGGAGGAAGTGGCCAGAACGACGGCGGCGGCCGGCAGGAGATCGCGCTCGGTCGGGCCCACGTTGTCCACGGCCGCCGGCGAGCAGCGAACGATCTGCCCCACGTCCAGCTTGCAGCGGGGATCGACGTCGGCGACGGCCCAGCGGCCGGCTTGCCGCACTTCGCGAATCACGCCGACGGCCCCCCAGCGCCGCCATGCGGGCTTGCGCCGCTCGGCAAAGTCCCGCCAGCTCAGGAGCGGACCGCCCGCCGGGTTACGCAGTTTCACGCTGGCTTCGCTGTGATAGTACTGGACGGCGTCGACGATCAGTTCCGCCACCTCCTGCCGGCGCGAGGGGTCCTCCGGATCGCTCCCATAGACCACCAGTCGCTCGCCCACCTCCACGCCATCGCTTTCCCCAGCCGCCAGCAGGCACACGTCGCCGCCCTCGATCACCTTGAAGATCGCTGCCCGAATCGGTTGATCGGGCGGAGCAGGCCGGACGACCGCCACGTCGCATTCCTCAGGCCTGCGGATACTGGCGGACTCGATCATGCGGGCGGCACTCACCGGATCGGAAACCTTTTCCACCCGCGCGACCCCGACGTACGCATCACGCCGGTAAAGATCGACCAAACGTCCCTCGACCACACCGTCCGCGCCGCTCCCGACGAACCGGATGAACGCACCCTCCTCGCTCCCCACCACGTCGAGCACCACGCTATTGAGCATGCCCTGACGCCGTTCCGCCGGCGCGGGCCAGAGTTCCACGGCATCGCCAACCTGCGGCTTCGCGTTGCCCACGACCGGCCTGAGCGTCGCCAGCGATCCGCGATCCTCGAATTCGACCACTTGGCCCCGGGCGATCGGAATGCCTTTGCGGCTGACGAGCAGCATGTCGCCCCGATGAAGCCCCACCGGAGCCCCGATGTCCAGCCAGGCGGTTCGCCGCCCGGGCGGCAGGCGAACCAGCGTGCCCCGCAAAGTGACCCCGTCGGGCAGCAATTCCCGCGCCTCGACCAGCAGCGATTGGCGGACCACGACCGCGGTCAGGCCCTGGATATCGCCGGGCACGCCCGCCCATCGCCCCGCGCTCTGCGTCGGTGAGACCATGAATATCGTACCCGTCGCGACCACCTTCATGCCCCTCAGCAGCCACAAAGGGTCGCCGATGGCCACGCCCGAGGCGCCCCCACACCCCAGCGTGACCACCGCCGGTGTCGCCGACAGGCCCGTGGGCACCGCATGAAGCGCAAACGAGCCGCCCGCCGCTCCCGGCGCGGGGGCCGTCGAAGTCAACAGGCCCAGCCACAAACAACACGTCGTCAGGATCATGTCGTCTCTTGCCGCAGGACGGCGCCCACGCGATCCACCACGGTGGCGGGGGACAACTCCCGCATGCACCGGTGGCTGTACCGACAGTCCGCCAGTCTCTTGAGGTAACACGGCGAGCAGGGTAAGTCCAGCCTGCACACTCCCGCCGCCTGGCCATAGGGCCCCGTCCTGACCGGACTGGTCGGCCCGAACAAGGTCACCAACGGTCGCCCCAGAGCCGCCGCCAGGTGCATCGGGCCGGAGTCGTTCACCACCGCCACCCGGGCCCCGGCCATCAGAGCAACCATCTGGGGCAGAGACGTTCGCCCTGCAAGGTCGACGACCCCATCGCCCGCCAGGGACGCCACCTGCCCAGCCACGAGCTCATCATCCGGCGCCCCCGCCAGCACGACCGCCAGGCCATGCCCATCGCGGATCGACCGGGCGACGGCTGCGAACGACTCCGTCGGCCAGTGCTTGGTCTCCCACCGCGTCCCCGGGCACAGAACCGCGTACCCCCTGCCCGCCTGAACGCCCGCTTCCGTCAGCATCGCGTCGACCGCGCGCCGGGCCTCCGCGTCCACCGGCAGCTCGAACCGGATCGGCTCATCGGCAAAACCCAGCAG
>JAPKGY010000611.1 GCA_026647385.1 Phycisphaerae bacterium
CAGGGAAATCTCCACCCGGGTGGGCGACCAGCTCTTCCTGGTCATGCGGGTCTACTTCGAAAAGCCGCGCACCACCATCGGCTGGAAAGGCCTGATCAACGACCCGTACCTCGACGGCTCGTTCGCCATCGAGGAAGGCATGCGGCGAGCCCGAAAGCTGCTCGTACGGATTAACGAGCTGGGCCTGCCGGCGGCCACCGAGATGCTCGACCCGATCACCCCCCAATACATCGCCGATCTGATCAGTTGGGCGTCGATCGGCGCCCGCACGACCGAGTCCCAGACCCACCGCCAGATGGCCAGCGGCCTGTCCATGCCCGTCGGCTACAAGAACAGTACGGAGGGCAATCTGCAAGTCGCCATCGAGGCGATGCAGTCCGCACAAAGCCCGCACAGTTTCCTGGGCATCGACTCGGTCGGCCAGACTGCGATCATCAAGACTCGCGGGAACCATTGGGGGCACCTGATCCTCCGCGGCGGCAAATCCGGGCCGAATTATGACGCCGCTTCCGTGGCCAAGGCTGCGGACATGATGCGAAAGGCGAACCTACCGGCGGTCATCATGATCGACTGCAGCCACGCCAACAGCGGCAAGAAGTGGCAGAACCAGGAGAAAGTCTGGCGTGACGCTGTCCGCCAACGCATCGAGGGCAACCCGTCCATCATCGGCCTGCTCGTCGAGAGCAACCTCTTGGAGGGCAATCAGCCGTTCACCAGCGATGCGTCAAAGCTCCGCTACGGCGTATCCATCACCGACGAATGCATGGGCTGGGACAAGACCGAGGAACTGCTGCTGGAGACACATCGGGTCCTCAAGGAACGCACCTGATATGCCCCCGTTGGCGCTCTGATAAGCGGGAGTTTTCTTGACGGACCGCGAATGGGCGTATCCCGAGAGGCCCCGTGCATAGCCAGCGCGACCACTGGGGGATCTCCGGCGGTATCTGGGCCGATCCACAGGCACACACGGTCATCAACAGAAGCAATACCGACAATCGAAACAGCAATGAACCCACGGAAGCTTCCAAAAACCGATTCCATTCAAGAACTGGCCCGGTTCTTCGACGCACACGACATGGCCGACTTTGACGACCAGTTCGAGGACGTCGAGGAGCCCTCTTTGAGCTGGGGGCAAAAAACGAGATCACCCTACATCTGTCGGACGTCGAAGCCAATGCCGTCCACGACATGGCACAATCCAGGAGCGTCGGTGAGGGTGAACTCGTCCGCACCTGGATACTCGAACGAATTCACCCGTAGCCCTCTGTCGCGAGCATCCCTTTGCACGTGCGCCGCGGGATAGGGACCCTGCAGCAAGACGCGCGAGATAGTCCCGGCGAGCCGGAATCGCACGAGCGGCGCCGGGCGCTTCATGCCCGGCACGTGGGAGTAATGTCGTTCGATGATCAGGAGGCGGAAAGCCCGTGCGGGCCTTGGCTACTTCCCTTTTCCGTGCCCGAACACGGCCCGGATCGCGTCGAGGTAGCCCATGCCATTGACCGTGTCCGGCTCGAGGTAGCTGCCTTCAGTCCACTCGTTCCAGGCGTTGATCGTCAGAATGCGCTGGTCCTTGGGACGAGTGTCCAGGTATTCCTTGGCCTCCTGCAGGGCCTTCTTGAAGGCCTCGGGCGTGTTGCCGCTCATGCTGGGCGTATCGGGGTACATCTTGCCGGTGAGGGGCTTGTCCGGGTCCGTGCGCGGGGTCGCATCCCAACCCATCGTCACGTTGGGATAATACGGCACGTGGAATTCCTTCTCCGCCTGATGCCAGTATTCAATCGCCTTCCGCATCACCTTCTCGTACGGCGTCTGCGGGAACTGGTCCATGCGATAATGGTGGATCCACACGTACGACGTCACGCTGTCGAACCCCAGACGGTCGGCCAGCTCCGACCGATTCTTGACCACCTTCTCGCCCGGCAGAATCGGATTGCCCCACATGACGGCGTTGAGGTGCAGACCGGCATGTCCGGCGGCCTTGGTCTTGTCGCGGAACTTCTTGAAGGCCGCCACCGTTCCGTCGATCCCGCCGAAACTCCTGAGGAGGCTGGGCAGGTCGTAGACGGAGAAGTACGGCCGGCCGTCGATCCGCCAATAGGACGGGTGCTTGAAATACACCCGGATGATGTAGTCGGTCATTCGATCCCACGTTTCCGGCGTGATCTCGCCGGGGTACAGGATCGGCGGCGGGTCCTGACGTTTCGGATGAATGTCCTTCCAGTCATGATTGGCCCACATCAGGGCGAATTTCATGCGATACGCGTTCGGGGCCCTCATGAAGCCTTCTTCGAGCGCGCGTTGGAGGAACAGCCCGTCGTTGTAGTAGTACCAATCGAAGATGAACACGTCGATGCCGGCGTCGACGGCTGCGGAGATCTTCTGCGCCATGTGGAGCGGATTGGCCTCGTCGGTATAACCCCAGGCCGGCACCTTGGGCTGCTGATGCCCTTCAAACCGCGGCTTGGCCGCCTTGGTCAACTCCCACTCCGACCAGCCCTTGCCATGGTGGGCCTCGTTCCGCCGATCGAGGTGGTAGTTCGGGAAGTAGTAGCAGGCGAGGGTGTAGCCATCGGCATTGGGCCCTCCCTTTCCGCCTTCGATCTGAGATGCCGTGACCTGGCCATATGTCTTTTCGGGTTGAATCGCGAGCGGCAATAACCCCAGGCACACCAACATCGTAATGATTCGATTCCTTGACATTGCCATCCTCTCAGAACCGCAATCCGCCCAACCGCTCCTGTTCGAAAGGCCGCCCACATCTGGGGCAACGCGCCACCGCCATGCCTCACAGGCTATAACCGCACGCCTTGCATATCAAGGGCTGATTGTTCGCCTCCGTCGAGCCACATGAGCGACGCCAACAATCACGATTTGCAGGGCGCCGGCCAGCAACCACGCCCAGAAGGCCAGAATAAGGACTGGATCGAGACCCCAAACATCCACGTGACGCAACTTGGCCGCAACCACCCCATATCCCCCCCCGCACAAGCAACAAAGCCGGACACCACCAGGACACAGCGAGGCACACAAATTATAAAATCAGCATTAATGAGTGATTTGATAGCCCTGAGAGTAATATCCTCAGGATTACCGATTGGGGTTGAAACGATTGAAAGTGTGCCGG
>JAPKGY010000612.1 GCA_026647385.1 Phycisphaerae bacterium
CCCGCGATAAGGCAGTTATGGTAAAGGATTTACGGCCACACGCAACCGTGGCGGCGATTTCACCTGACGGGAAATCTTGACCGGTTCGGAGCCAGAGGCTATGCTGTTCGATCTTGGTCGGTCCGGTCGAAAGCGCTTGGGGGTTGCCGGCAGCGCGAGTCCTTGAACCCGTTTGCCGCCCCAAACGGCATCGTGCGGCTGCGATGACGCCGGAACCGTGCTGGTCGTTTTCCGGATTCTAGACTCTAAACAGGAGCGTTCTGACCGATGGGTAACTACTGCGGACCGAAAGTTCGCCTCAGCCGTAGTCTGAGTGTTCCGATCGCTGAAACCCCCAAGCACATTAACATGAAGCGCCCGACCCGGCCGGGTATGCACGGCTTCCGTCCTGCCCGGCGAACTCTGTATGGTCGGCAACTCGCTGAAAAACAGAAACTGGCGCTCTACTACAACATCCGCAACGCCCAACTCCGGCGGTACATGGCTGCGGCCGTGTCGTCCAAGGTGAACACGCCCGAGGCGTTGCAGGAGTTGCTGGAGACCCGGCTGGACAACGTCATTCGCCGGCTCGGTTGGGCCCGGACGATCTGGCAGGCCCGCCAGCTTGTTTCGCACGGGCATTTCAAGGTCAACGGGCGGCGCGTCGATCGCCCCGGCTTCGGCATGAGCCCGGGCGACCAGATCACCGTCAAGGACAGCAGCAAGGCCTACATCAAGAGCTGCATCGCCGCCTGCACGGAAGGCGTCGTGCCCGCCTGGCTCCAGCCCGACAACGAGCGTTGCGAGGCCCAGGTCATCCGCACGCCGACCCCCGAGGACGTCCGGCTGCCGTTCGAGATCGAGTACAGCCTCGTCATCGAGTTGTACACACGTTAATCCGCGGGCGTCATGGGTCCGTGGTTCCGGAAATGCCGGTATCGCCTGCGGGGCGGCACCGGCATTTCTGTTGCCCGGCGGGAACGGATATGATCAGAGAGGGTGTGGGGAGAGGGGCAGTCCCCATTTCGCAGCAGGCTTTGGACGAACGGGGCCAATCGCATGCCCGAAGCCAACCTTTGTCCCGGCGGAATAGGGACAGTTTCCGGGCTTTTCACACACTCTCTGAGCCACCAGGGGGGCCACGCTCGCTCCAGGAGGTCATTCGATGTCCGGCTCAATCGCTCGATCAATGCTGCTCGTTGTGTTCTCGGCCACCCTCGCCCAGGCCGCGGCTGAATCCCGACCGGCCGACTGCAAGGTCTGCCCGAAAACACCCGATCCGGCGGCCCCCGTCGAGACGTGCCCGCGGGCCAACGGTTATCACGGCATCTGGTACGCGAATCAGCCCACCGATGACGAATACCGTTACAAATACAGCGGAGGCCTCGGCACCTACTGCGCCGACCACATCCCCCTGGCGATCTACGCACCCAAGGCGGACAAGACGTTCTTCGTGTACGGCGGCGTGTCGGGCGACATCGACCCCCAGACGGCCAAACAGAGTCTGCTCATCATGGTGTCGTATTACGACCATAAGACCAAACAGGTACCTCGCCCCGTCATTCTGATGGACAAGAAGACGGACGACGCCCACGACAACCCCGTGCTGGCGATCGACGACCAGGGCTACATCTGGGTCTTCGCCTCCGCCCACGGCAAAGCCCGCCCTGCCTATCTGTTCAAGAGCGCTAAACCGTACGAGATCGACACCTTCCAGTGTCTCTGGGAAACCAACTTTTCCTATCCGCAGCCGTGGTTCGTCGACGGCAAGGGTTTCCTGTTTCTGCACACGCGTTATGAAGGCGGGCGGATGCTGTACCAGATGACCAGCACCGACGGCATCGAGTGGTCCGAGCCGCGGTTGCTGTCGGCCATCGAGCAGGGGCATTACCAGGTGAGTTGGCGCTCGGGTGACAAGATCGGCACCGCCTTCAACTATCATCCCAAGGAGGGCGGCCTGAACGCCCGGACCAACCTGTACTACATGGAGACGAAGGATTTCGGCAAGACGTGGACCAACGTCCGCGGCCAGCAACTGGAACTACCGCTCAAGACCGTCAACAACCCCGCCCTGGTCCGCGACTACGCAGCTCTCGGGCAACTCGTCTACATCCAGGATCTCACGTTCGACGGCCGGGGCAACCCGATCATCCTCTATAACACCGGGCGAGGATGGCAGCCCGGTCCGCGGAACGGCCTGCGTCAGGTGACGACGGCGCGCTGGGCGCGCTCCGCATGGGAGATCACCAGCCTGCTCGTCGCGGACAACAATTACGACACCGGCTGTCTGCACGTCGAAAAAGGCAACGTCTGGCGACTGATCGCGCCGACGCTGGTGGGGCGTGAGGATGCGCCGCGTCAACCCCAGCCCTACAACCCCGGCGGCGAAATGACCCTGTGGACCAGCAAGGACGCCGGCCGAACCTGGTATCCGCAGTTGCTGACGCACCGGAGCCCGTACAACCACACTTACGCGCGCAAACCTGTCAATGCCAGTCCGGACTTCTACGCCTTCTGGGCGGACGGCGACGGTCGCCAGCCGTCCGAATCGCGGCTCTACTTCTGCAACGTCAAGGGGGAGGTCTTCCGGCTTCCCCGGACGATGACGACGGACGTCGCCGCGCCCGAACCGGTACCGCTGCCGCCGCTGACGCAGCCGGCGAAGCCCTGAAAGGCTCCTTTCATCAGGAACGAGGCGAGCGGGGTGTTCCTGCCGCACGTCAGGCGCGGTCACCCGGCGGCGGGCCCACCACGTACAGCCGCCGCTCCATGAGCAGTTCCTCGTTGCCGAAGATCTGAAGCCGGTATTCGCCGGGCTGCGGGAATGAAACGTTGGTCACGATGAAGTTCAGTTCCGCCACGACGCGCGGATCGGTGAATTCGATCGTCCCGTCGCGTGCGAACAGGGGCGGCGCCGACTCGTCCGGGCCGACCAGGGTCAGGCGGATCGCGGTCTGGCCATGCCCGTTGGTCATAGCGACGTGCACCGAAAGCTGCCGGTGCATGGCGGGGAACTGCCGGGCGTTGATCGTGGAAAAGGTCCCCAGCAGCGTACACTTCTGAATGCGCTGGGCAACGATCATCATCGCGCTCGTTATTTCCGTCACCTTCGGCGTGGTGGTGGTGATGCAGAAACTCGCGCT
>JAPKGY010000613.1 GCA_026647385.1 Phycisphaerae bacterium
GCTGGCTCCGCCGGCGTACAGGTGGAGTTCATCGCACTTCCAGCGGTCGGTAAAGTGCGTGCGGTAGTAGGGTGAAATGATTTCACTGTCTTCGGGATTGGGGCCGTCGAGCAGGTTATAGTCGGGGATGTAGGTTTTTCCACCCAGCAGGAAGAAAGTATAAGTAACGAAGTCCTGGCCGGCCGACGAATCCAGCGTGCCGTCGGAACCAAACAGATACACGTAGGCTTTGCCGCCGCCGAGCGGGTCCGTGATCTCGACTTCGATCCAGGGTTGGGTCGCGCCGGCGGGCACGTGTACCCAGCCCGGCGCTTGACCGCCGGCGTTTCTGGCCATCAGGGCCAGCTCGTCATCGGTGTCAAACGTCGGGTCGTCGTCGGCTCCGACGTAAGTGCCGGTGTCCGTGTAGGCCATCGTGCCGAAGCCGGTCAAAGCCTGATGATAGACCGTTCCGAAGTCGACCCACTTGCGCTCGTCGACCTGCACGGGGATCTGTTGCCACCCGTTTTGATACCGGAAAGCGACGATCCGATCGACCGGTCGGCCGATCAGCGCGCCGAGGGACGCGCCGGTCATGACCACCGGATCGCGGTCCCGATTCAACGGGTAGGCCTGGGCAGACGCCGCCAAGAGCGTGACGCTCATGAGAATAACACTGGGCATGGCTCGCCTGGTTTCCTCTCCGCGAATCGCAGGCCTGTCGGCCTCCGGGGGGCTCACTCCACGACGCCCCGCACGGTCGATCTGCCGCAGAACCTCCCCGCTCGCGCCGCTGATGCCGCGTCAACTCATTCTACCCTGCGACGGCCCTGTTTCTGAAAACATTTCCGTCGGGGCGGTCCTCCCGACCGGGCGCTGAGCACGGCCCGCCAGCCACGGCACTTCTCGTTGCGGCTCCATAACCCGTTGATGCTTAATGGATTGTGGAGGTCGCCGGATGCGCGGGAGCCAGGCTTCATTCCAGCCCGCCCACGGGCGGGAGGCTTGGCCCCGAAAAACGCGTGCCCGGAGAATGCGTTCGTGCTCCGATCCAGGAGCCGAACCCCTGCCAGCGTGCATCCGACGTTCGGCTCTGGCCATCTGGTTCAACGCGGAGCGGGAGCGATGGTGTGACCAAACGATGATCGGCAGGCCCCGGGAGGATCTCTATGATCGCGACACTCAGCGTGCTGTTTCCAGCCGCAGACACTATGCCCGTGCCGCCGGCCGGACCAACCGGCACGACCGCAGCAAACCATGTGTATCACTGGGTCGCACCGCTGGACTTCCCGACACCCGTGGCATTGGACACCGGGCATCCCACCTTCGGGACGGACCGGAGTAGCCGGCGACTCCAAAAGACAGTCGATCCCCACACCGGACGCTCCGTGCTGGCCGGCGTCTGCGATTGCGACCTCGAGGTCTTCGGCGCCAGCCTCTGGCATACCGTCGTTTAGAAAACCAGCAACTTCCAGTGCTGGCGGCGCCATCGGTTCGGCGAAATCGTCGCGGCCGCGTTGCCGCTCACGGTCCGGGCAACACCCGCCATCGACTCCGCCCAAAGCTACGAAGTGCGGGCGTGCAAAGAGTAAGCCCGCAACCCTCTGGAAGCGAAGCAGGATTCTGCCGATCTGGGTGGCGCGCGCAGAGTCATCGTCGGCTCCTCCCAAAGAGCCGTCTGTCCTATGAATTGTTGTGATTAAATCAGTTACATCGAATCAGAAGAGCGCGTCGTAAATGGTTTCCGTTGGGGTGGATTAGACGGGTCGATATATGGTACCGTATAATGAATGGCCGGTGGGGACGAGCCTCTCAGGTTCATCGCAGAGCACGCCCAAACGGGCGGTCGCAGCCATGGAGGCCGAAGACATGGTCCAGAAGGTCATCCAGTACGGCAACAGTCTTGCCGTCATCCTGTCCCGGAAGTCCGCCGCTTCGGTCGGAATTGAGGCGGGAACACTGGTCGAAACGACCGTCCAGGGCGGCCGGATCGTAGTGCAGCCCGTCGAGGTAGTGCCGAAGCTGAGCCCGGAGAACCAACAGTTCGTGGATCGTTTGTATCAGAAGCGTCGTCGCGTTTTCGATGCTTTGGGTGAGTAATGCGCTATCTCACCTATGAGGAGCTGATCGCCCTGCACGTCGTGCTGATGCGGGACAAGATGGGGGAGACATACTACGGCGTTCTGAACGAAGGGGGGCTCCGGTCCGCCCTGGCACGTCCGCAAGGTGCCGCTCACCACGAGCAGGCCGACGGACTGAAACGGGCGGCGTATCTCTTCCATGGGCTTCTCATGAACCACGGGTTCGCACAGGGGAACAAGCGGACGGCCTACCTGGCTCTGGAATGGTTCCTGCAAGCCAACTCGCCTAGCGAAATAACCGCCTCGGACGAAGACATCATCGCCATGTGTCATTCCGCTGAAAACGAGGAATGGACGGTGCAGCGGATCGCCCGATGGCTGCGGGACCAGGTTCGGTAGAGAGCCGGCCCGCCGGCGCGGGGCTTTGATCGACGTTGTTCTCCGCTTCCCTTCTGGATAGTCTGGTTCGACGGCTGGTGGCAAAGGAGGCTGGCGTGAAACGCATCACCCGCGGAATCGGCCTTGGCTTGATTCTCGTTTACACCTGTACGTGCTTTGCCGACAAGGGCGGCGATGCTCGCAAGCAGCCCCCCAACGTGATCATCATCCTGGCTGACGATCAGGGCTGGGGCGACCTGAGCGTCCACGGCAATATCAATCTGCGAACGCCGAGCATCGACTCGCTGGCTCGCGACGGCGCTCTTTTTGAACGGTTCTACGTCTGCCCGGTGTGTTCGCCGACGCGGGCGGAGTTCCTGACCGGACGTTACCATCCGCGCGGCGGCGTCCACAGCACCTCGACCGGCGGCGAGCGACTGAATCTGGACGAGACCACCATGGGCCAGTATTTCCAGTCCGCGGGCTACGCGACCGGCGCGTTCGGCAAATGGCACAACGGCACGCAGTACCCCTACCATCCGAACGCGCGCGGTTTTCAGGAGTTTTACGGATTCTGCTCGGGCCACTGGGGCCACTACTTCAACCCCGTCCTCGAGCACAACGGGCGACTGGTCCGCGGCCAGGGCTTCATCATCGACGATCTGACGGATCATGCGCTG
>JAPKGY010000614.1 GCA_026647385.1 Phycisphaerae bacterium
GCCCGATTGGCTCGCTCGAGGTCCACTAGAATTCGCCGCATGATCTTCGCGCAAACCGCAAAGAAGTGAGCGCGGTCGCGCCATTCCGCTTTCGCGGCATCGATCAATCGGACATAAGCTTCGTTCACCAATGCTGTGGTCTGCAAGACGTGTCCAGCTCGCTGCCTGGCCATGTGGCGTCGGGCGATGCGCCGCAGCTCACGATCAACCAGGGGCGCCAGTTTCTCCATCGCCGACTGGTCGCCCTGACTCCAGGCGCGTAGCAGGCCGGTGACCTCCGCCACGTCAAGCGTGCCCATGGTTTTCCCGTGCTTTCGGTCTTGATTGTAGTACAGGCCGTCTGCTCGGGAATTTCCCATCCGCCGGTTACCCCTGTTGGTTACTTTTTCCGTGAAAGAATTGTGAGGCCGCTCGATGGAAGTTTCGGTTGCGGGCGGTTTCTCGATAGACGGTTGCGGCGGCCACCCGTGAAGGGGCTGCCGCGAAGGAGGATGTCATGAACTGGAGATTTGTGTGCGTTCTTGCGGCGTGGGTGCCTGCCTTGCTCGCCCAATCGCCGCGGGTTGCTCTGCTCGAAGTCGAATTGAGCAACATGGTGAGCTACCGGATGGACGTATCTGATCCTGCAATGCTGGCCTCTACTGGTCGGCTGGTCGATTCAATCCCGAATCGTGGATTCCTGGGTTTTGTGGGGATAGCTGACGTTGTAGCAGTCAACGGCAAGCCGGCAAAAGGCCTATGGTCCAACCGGGGCGAGATTTTGAAGCCTGCACCGAGTCCCGGTCCAAACCTCGCGATTGCAAACGTCCTGTCGGACGACCACATCGAATGCACCATTGATCTGTTTACCGCCGACGGAACGTGGGTTGGCAAATTGGCCGACCGTGGACTCACTGGAACCGGATCCATCGGGCCAACGCACCCGGTTCTCGGCGGTGCGGGCGCCTTCCTTGGCGTAGTCGGCGAGCACGGTTGGGTGACCTGGTCGACTCCCATGAGACGAACGTCGGCCCAGGAGGACCCCTCCGTTCGCCAGATCCTCGGAGGCGGCAAGGTTTTGGTTCGTTACTACCTGGTCCCGAAGCAGTGGCCCGAAGTTGAAGTGACGGCCGCGGGCCCGTCGGTCTACCACGCCGATGGCTTGCCCGTGACTGCATCAAGTCCAGCCAGGGCGGGAGAGGTTCTCATCATGCGGGCCAAGGGGCTAGGGCCCACGCGGCCGACGCTGATGCCGGCTGGCTTCAAGCCTTTCGGGCAGGAGCCCTACGAGGAGGTGAACTCGCCCGTAGAAGTCACGGTGGGTGGCAAGGAAGCCGAGGTAATCAACAAGATCGGCTGGCCCGGCAGCTACGATTTGTACCGCGTCGATTTCCGCGTGCCCGCAACCGATGGCGCTCCGGGCATGGTTGCTCTTCGATTGACTGCCGCGTGGATTGCTGGTCCCGAAGTGCGGATATCCGTGCAGTGAAGGCGGCAGAATGCCCCGCGCACAAGTAGAGGCGCAGATCGAGCGCTTACGGAGTCAGGGGCGACGAGAACGCGTTCCACGACGAAGCCATCGCGCGGCTCCAGGCCGAATACCGCCACCTCCAGAACCGCATCGCACGATGTACCTGGACAAGCTCGACGGCCGGATCGACACCGCGTTTTTTCGACAGCAAGTCGTCCGAGTGTCGCGCGGAAAAGGACCGCCTTCTTCGCGACGTCGCGACGCACCAAGCCGCCAACCAGACCTACATTGAGGAAGGCGTCCAGTTGTTGAACCTGACCCACCGCGTGCGGGAGCGATTCGAAAGGCAGGAACCGGCGAAAACCGGCGCTTCTGAATTCTCCGCACTCCAGTCCGTTCGTCCGTTCCACACGGATCATTGGGCTCGACCGCATACTCGGCCGCTACTGAGAGAGGCTCACCAGCCTTCTTGCTGCTTCTGTCCGACCCGTGACTAAAGTCACTGACATCCGTATAGGAGACATGCTCAGTCTGAAGTGGGACAGTCGGCGAGTCACGAATGATCCCGGAGAACTGGCAGGAAATCGAGAACCTCTACGATGCCCTGGTGAAACAGGGCACCGCGTGCAAGCCCTGCCTTCTAAGGGAGTTGTGCGGAGGCGATGAGGATCTGGGCAGGCAAATCGAGTCCCTTTTCGAGGCCGACGCTTGCGTGCAAGGTTTTCTTGAAACCCCGGCGCTCGAGATCGCGGCCCCGTGGCTGACCGATAGGGAACTCGAATCGCCCACCGGCCCCCTCGCGTCAGGCGAGCAAATCGGGCCATATCGGATTGTGGAGCCGCTGGGCCAGGGAGGCATGGGTATCGTCTACCGGGCCAGGGACACACGCCTGGACCGGGACGTCGCCCTGAAGCTGCTGCCTGAGCGGTCGGAGCAAGATCCTCAGGTTCTCGAACGCTTCAAACGCGAGGCCCGGGCCGTTTCGGCATTGAATCACCCGAACATCTGCACACTCTACGATATCGGCGAGTATCACGGCCAGCCGTTTCTGGTCCTGGAACTGCTCGAAGGCCAGTCCCTCCGGGACGTCCTCGACTCCGGCCCGATGGCAATCACCGAACTGCTGGACGTAGCGCTCCAAATCGCCGGCGCGCTGGAGGCGGCCCATGCGAAGGGCATTGTGCACCGCGACATCAAGCCGGCCAACATCTTCGTGAACACGGCTGGCCAGGTGAAGGTTCTGGACTTCGGTTTGGCAAAGCTCCTATCCGAGCCAGAGAGAGTCGGCGCAGATGCCGCCGCAGCGGCTGGTTCGTCCACTCTTGCCACGATCTCGGTAATGGGCCGGGCAATGGGCACGGCGAGCTACATGTCTCCCGAACAAGCGCGCGGAGACGATGTGGACGCCAGGAGCGATCTGTTCTCGTTAGCCGTTGTGTTGTATCAACTGGCGACTGGATCCCGGCCGTTTGAGGGCGAGACCCCGGCAATAACGGTCGAGGCGATCCTCGGAAGTGATCCTGTGCCCCCGCGGCAGCGGAACCCGGCCGTCTCTCCCCAACTGGCGCCGCCTTTCGACCAAGGGTAGACCGGATCGTAGACGATCGCTATCTTCATGCTGTCACGCTCCCTGAGCGCGGGTGGGCCTTTCCGGCG
>JAPKGY010000615.1 GCA_026647385.1 Phycisphaerae bacterium
CTGCGGGCCAGTGAAGAACGCTATCGAACCCTGGTGGAAACCTCGCCTGATGCCATTATTCTGCTCGATGCTAACTTTAATATTCTATTTTGTAACCGGCTCGGGAGTGGGGGAGGATAGCACGTGCCCACCTATAAAAGCCGCGTTCAGCCGGCCCATGTGTCGCAGGGAAGGATACCAGTAAGCGCCGCTGGCGAACGCATCCACAGACCCGACCGGCGGCGCGGAATAGTACGGCAGCTTGTTCGGCGCCGCGGGCTTGGCCGCCCACGCCTGGCCGTCCACGTCGAAAACCAACGGCACGGCGCCCTGGTTCACGATTCGTTTCGACAGGCGCACCTGGGTCGAGGTCAGGCTGAATGCGGAGGGAGAAGCCCCCTTCACGCTGCCGTACCACAAGCGCATGTTGAAGCCCACGCTCACGTTGTTGAGAGGCAGAACCGGACTCTGCGACATCGTCTTGAAGCCCTGCCGGGTCAGCTCCTGCGGCCCGGCCGGGCATATGAGCGGTTGCTCGCCCGGCTTGATCTGGACGGGGGTGCTCATCAGCATGGTCGACCCCTTCCAGAACTCCTTGACTCCATACTGCCGCTCCTGGAAATCCTCGATATAAAAAGCTCCGCCCAGGCGATCGCTGTCGCCTCGCCATGGATGGGCATATTCGTCCGCAAACATGATGAAATCAAAGGCGACGTTTCGGAGCTGGTTCTTGCAGACGAAACTCTTACCGGCGGAGCGGGCCTTCACGAGCGATGCACTGATGATCGATACGAGGAGTCCCATGATGGCGATGACGACGAGGAGTTCCATGAGCGTGAACCCCGGGCGAGGTCGCTTCTTCGCTCTCGAACTCTTCGTGTACTGCACCACGGTGCGCCTCATCATCCATCCAACGCGCGTGAGTCCTCGGTCCCGGACGCGCCTGCCCGCGGCCCTTTCCGCTGAAACCGCGCTCGCGGGCGGGTCCACCACTCCCCGAGGCAGTGGCGGCCGGCACCGGAAAATCATCCCGCGACACGCCACGTGTCGACAGGACTCACTGTTCAGATGTATCGACCGTTCCCGATCTGATTCCGCATCCCACCCGCCGACGGGCACATAAAAGGAAATGCCCAACCCGCGTACTTTTCCCGCAGGCGGCCGAATGCGAACCCCTCTCCCTGCTGGCGTGCATCTCGGACACCCCCACCGGCTCCTGACCGGAAGTGCCTGCCGTTTCGCAGGATAGACGCACGCCCCGTCTCAATCAGTGTACCACAGCCCCCAGCCGATGGCGAGCGTTTTTTACGTTTCCAGTCCGAAAAATCGGCCGGTCCCAGCCAGTCCCGCCTTAAAGTGGCCGCCGGCAGCCATTCGCCCGATGACCCGCCAATGGGATAAAAACCCTATTTTTCTCGTAAGTCCATATCGCAAAGCATATTACATTTAACAAAAGAAAAACGATGATCTGGCACGAATCATGCCAATGAGAACAGAGGAGTCACGGGGAGCGCGGGGAGATCGGTATCTCGGTATCGATCAACGCTCCGAGAAGATGTCCACGATTCAATGTGGAGGCGAACGAAGAGGACGGTCTGGGGAGACCGTCCGTTCGCTTTGGCCAGGCTCATCCGTGACGGAAAATACATCCAGCCGCTTCCCGAGGGTCGGCCCGTCATACCCGGGGAAAGCGTTTCTGAAACAGGCCTCCTCCTTTATGTCACCACAGGGGATTGGGAAAACAGTACGGCCCAATCCCTGTCCGCGTCGACCCGCGTCCGTCGAGGCGAAGGCGGATGTCGCGCGGTTCGCCGCGTCTCCGCCTGCGTTGCCCCACGATCCCGCATCGACACCCGAATAAAAAGGACCCGGGCCTCTGGTCGAGCAGAAGCCCGGGTCGTGGTTTCGAAATCGTCGCGGTCCACGCGCGTGCTGGGCGCCGGCCAGGCCGGTCAGCCACCGGTCTTGTCCGCGTTCATCAGGCCCTCGAACGCATGCTGTTCCTGCTCCTCGGGAATAATGATCGTGGGTTTCACCAGCACCAGCAGAACGAAGTCATCCCGGGTTTTCGATCGGTTGGTATAGGCGCGCTTCAGAACCGGAATCTTGCTGATGACGGGCACGCCGGCCTCGACTTCTTCCTCGGCCGACAACCGAAGCCCGCCCAGCAGCAGGGTGCCCTCGTCCGGCACGGAGACGGTCGTCCTGATCTGGGTGATTTCGAAGTCGGGCGTCTGGAAGAAGGCGGCCAGCGCGTTGGAGTTGGCATTGATCGGGATCGTGCGAAGCGTGGCGTTCGTCACCATGGGTTTCACCTCCATGGTCACGTATCGACGATCGCCCGAGACGGTCGGCAGAACGGAGAACGTTAGGCCACGGGGCAGCGAACCGATGCCCGGGATGGCGCCCCGCGCCGCCTGCCCGCCGACGCCGCTTCCGCCGACGGCCGAGTAACCGGGGGTCGCTACGTAGGACACGTAGGTGTTGACCTCGACAAAGCCTTCGCGTCCGTTGTAGCACACGAGCCGGGGAGCATCGACGCTCGATCCGCGGGAGTCCATTTGCGTGGCCCGCAACAGGAAGTCCACCTGGATGTTGTCGAGGAAGCTTCCGAAAACCTGGAAGGCCGGACCGGCCTGACGCACCGTGTCCGCGAGGCTGCCGGGAACACCGGTGCCGCGAGGCCCCGCCAGGGCGAGCGCGTTGTTCTGTATCGGAACCGGCGTGGTATGACGATCCCACCAGCTATTGGGCGAGCCCTGGGGAACGAGGGCCACGTTGCCGAACGGCTGTTCGAGGGTGGACGTACTGACGAGCGGGACGCCGCCGAGGGGGGCGGCGGCCGGCGCATAACCGAGCTGGGTGAACCGCCGCGGCTGGACCAGCAACTGCCCGGTACGCGGATCCACGACAGGCGCGCCGCCCGACATGGCTTGGTCATAGCCGGCCTGCCCGGCGTTGAGCACCATGTCCAGATCCACCCCGATCTCTTCCAGGAAGTTGGTTCGCAGGGTGACGAACTTCGCTTCGACCATCACCTGGATGTCCTTCGACTCGCGTAGCTGTTTGAGCAGCTCCACCAGTCGCCGATGGGCGCTGGCCGTATGGGTCACGATCATGCGGTC
>JAPKGY010000616.1 GCA_026647385.1 Phycisphaerae bacterium
TCCGATGCACGGCGCGCAAACGGGCAGGCGTCACCTGCCGTTCGGCCGCGACCCGAAGGGGAGCGTTTGCACCGGGCAAGCCAGCCGCACGGCCCGCAAGTACGCGGACGTGGCACCCAGCGCGGGGGCGCCGAAAGTGGGCTTGCCCCGGGTACCGGGAGCGCCGCGGCGGGACCCGCCGCCCAGGACCCACGAAGGTTAAAATCGGCCTCGCAGAGCCTGGGGACGGCCCGAAAAGGGCCCAGGCCGACGGCTGTGCGGAAAAGTCCTGGGGGAAGACGTGCAATTCGAGGCCCAAGTCCATACAATAACCGGTGGATAGCGGAGATAGGGTTCATTTCAAGCGAGGGGGGCGTCTCATGAAGCGGCTGACGCTGCTTGCTCTGGCGTGGGTGTCTGTCGGCGTCTTGACCGCCGACGCTCCTGCGGACACGTGGTGCTCGATCAATCATCCCGGGGCGGTCTTCTGCGACGACTTTGACCGCTACTGCGTCGACCCGCCGCCGGAACCGCAGGCGTGTTCGGACGGCTCCTCGGTCAACAACAAGCCGATGCTGAATGTGTGGCGGTATGGATACGACGGGGCTGTACCGTGCAGCCAGATGCTCGTCGACACCGACTTTGAGACCTCGCCCCCGTATGCGGGGAAAAGCCCGAACCAGGACTCGGCACTGACTCGCGCGCAAGTGAGTCTGGAGAACTACTGCGCGGAAGCCTTCGGCACGAACTACCGGGCCATCGTTGGGACGGACCTCAATCCGCTGTACCTGGAATTCGTGATCGACGGGCAGACGGGCAACAAGATCCGATACGCGAATAACTACATGGAGTTGGCGCTGGGAATGAGTCAGGCGCCGACGGACTTCCGGAACAGTCCGAAATGCTCGACGGTGTGCGCGGGCGGGTCCGATGCCGTGTATCCGATTATCTGCCAGCAGCAGAACGCACCGGCCGGCTGCCCGTCACTGAGCACCGCATCTCATCGTGCCAGTCTAGCGGTCGGCGCGCTGGCCTATCTGGACAAGGACCCGTGCCATTGCAGCGATCTGAGCATTCCCTACTCGTACAATACGCATCTATCGTTTTTCGACGGGTACCAGTGGTGGATCCTGAGAGAAGGTTTGTTTCCGGGCTCGGGCGACTTCCTGCTGCGCAATCGCACGAACCGCGTTCGCCTGACGATCCTGAGCACGACCGTGAAAGTGGAACTGACCTGCACGGATCCGAGTCCCGACGAATACAGTTGGTGCATTATTCCCCGCGACTACCAGGGGGAGTTCTCGAAGCTGTACGCCGGGATCAAGTCGGGCTGCCAGTTGAGGAGCGGTCAATGGGAATGCATCTCGGATGAACCCAAATGCATGAAGGGTGTGCCGGGCGGCGGGGTGCCGAGATACGACAATGTGTCGCTCTGGGGCGGACAGGGCTACGCGGCGCCCGGGGCCTGCTGTTTCGGCGATACCTCGTGCATCGAGGCTTATGCCGCCGACTGCGAGATCATGGGCGGCGAGTTCCAGGGGACCGCGACACCCTGCGCCACTGCGGTGTGCTGCGCCACGTTTCGGCCGGACGCCGATCTGGACTCGGACGTCGACTTGGCGGATTTTGCCTATTTTCAGAACTGTCTGACCGGGGCGGATCTCCCATTGGCCGACCGCACCTGCAAGTGCGCCGACCTGAACGGCGACGGGGACGTGGATCGAAGCGATATGCTGCGGTTTTTCGGGTGCCTGTCGGGCATGAACATCGCTGCGGACCCGAGTTGTGCGAACTGAAAGCGATGTAAGCCGTGCGTTTATACGAGGAAGTTGCCGACTGGCTGACGGCGAATCATCCTGAGTTGCTCTGATTCACGTACGACGAGCGTTCGTGCTACACGAACTCGATCGGACCGGGATCGGGAACGAGGCCGGCCTGGTGGCCTCGGCGGAGGAACTCTCGGACGGCGTCCCGGCCGTCGGGGCCGTAGTCGAGCGTGTAGTGGTTAACGTACATCCCGACGAACTTGTCCGCCAGGTCCCGGCCCATGTCGCGGGCGTAGGCGAGGGCATGGGCGACGGCTTCGTCGCGGTGGTCGAGGGAGAACTGGATGCTGCGTTTCAGGATGGCGCTGATTTCGCGAATGGCGTCGGCGCCGAGGCTTCGGAGGATGACATTGCCGCCCAGCGGCAGCGGCAGGTCGGTCTGTCGCTGCCACCACACACCAAGGTCGACGACACAGTGCAGGTGGTGGTTCCGATAGGTGAGCTGGCCCTCGTGGATGATCAGGCCGGCATCCGCCCGACCGGCGGCGACGTGCTCGAAGATCCGGTCGAACATGACGACTTCCGGCTGAAAGGCGTCCCCGCCGAGCAGGAGGTTGAGAGCCAGGTAGGCCGAGGTCATGGTTCCCGGTACGGCGATCTTCTTGCCGCGAAGATCGCGCCAGGACATGGGCTCACGAGCGATGACCATCGGCCCGTACCCGTCGCCCATGCTCGCTCCGCTGTTCAGCAACACGTACTTGTCGGACACGTACGGGTAGGCGTGAATGCTGATCGCGGTGATGTGCAGCTCGCCGCGGACCGCCCGCTCGTTCAACGTCTGGATATCCTGCAGGATATGTTCGAACTCCCAACCGCCGGAATCGACGAGGCCCCTGGCCAGGCCGTAGAACATGAACGCGTCATCGGGATCGGGACTGTGACCCAAGAGCAGTTTTCGATTCGATGGTGTGTCCGGCAAAACGCACTCCTTCGAGGTAGCCCGGCCATTCCTCAGCGCTGAATCATGGAATCATCACGAGAGATATACCGATATGGTAATCGCTCATCAACCCATCTCGATCCTACCGGGTCAGCTTCAGCAACTGCTCCAGATCGCCCTTGTCGGCGGTCGCGGTGATCGTGCAGTGATATTCGACCTTCTGCCCCGGCTCGAGCGTTTTGTACCATCCGCGCTGTCGGTCGACGGCCCGTCCTTCGACGCCGCAGGTCATCGGTTCGAGGGCTCCGACGCGCGAATCGCCGACATAACCGATATAAAGCCGGTTCTCGATGATCCACACACAGGCGCAAGTCGCGCCCATGCCTTGTTCCTCGGCTTTGCCCGCCGAATGTGAAG
>JAPKGY010000617.1 GCA_026647385.1 Phycisphaerae bacterium
GGAATTGCCTCGGTGGTTGTACCCGGGGCGGAGATTCGCAATTCTCCCATGGAACCGTACAACGCCCGTAAAAAGGCCTACGAATCCAGCACCCGACTGCGCCCTCTGCGGAGCCACCCACGAACATACGATCTATCCGCGCATCTGCCGGACGAGCCCGACTCCCCCCGGCTGCCCGGATGTCAGTACGGCCTCGGTGGTTCCCGCCCTGGCGGCCGGCTTCCTGGCGTTCCTGGATCAGGACCCGTGCCATTGTGCCGGAACAGAGCACTGGCCCCGCGCCGACTTTCTGAGCTTTTTCGACGGCAAGCAGTGGTGGACCTTGCCTGCGGGCTTCCCCGATCCGGGCGGGACCGAGCCCGCCACCGGCAACTTCGCCATCCATCACAACAAGGGTTACCACCGGATTAAGCTGATCATCACCACCCACTCCGTGACCGTCGAAATGCGGGCCGGGGGCGTGCTAAACCGCTGCGCGGTGCCCCGAGTCTATACCGGCCCATTCAGCAGCATGCTCATGGGTTACCAGATGCCCTGTCAGTTGAGCCCCGGAACCTGGAACTGCAACGGAGCCACCGACTGCAACGGCGCCTCCGGTCCGGTCAAGACGTGCTGCGTCAGCGGAACCAACGGGGGCGGGACCGTCCCCGTCGATAACTTCGCTCTGTACGGCGGCCAAGGCTACGCCGACGCCGGCGCCTGCTGCTTCCCGGATACTTCGTGCATCGTCGAATACCCCGGGAACTGCCTGAACCTCGGCGGCCAGCCCGGCGAATCGGGCAGCAACTGCGAGAACACCGCCTGCTGCCCGCCGCTGCCCGCCGACCACGATATGGATACCGACGTGGACTTGCAGGACTTCGGCTGGTTCCAGTCCTGCCTGACCGGTCCGCAGACGCCTCCGACGGTCGTTCCCTGCCGCTGCGCCGACTTCGACGGAGACAGCGACATCGACGCCGACGATCTGGCCACCTTCATCGGATGCATGCTCGGCCCGGAGATACCAGCCAACCCGACTTGCACCGATTGAGAGGGTCGGCCAGGAATCCGGGGCAGTCCCCCCGCCCAGGGGCCATCTACCCTCTCTGAGAGGGGGCGTCCGAAGCCTCTTGCCCTATCCTGCCGCACTCAGATACAGTCCCAATCGCATGCAGACCGGTCATTCAACCCGCGCCGCCTGCCTGACCCCGCCGGGTGCGGGCGGCATCGCCGTCGTGCAGGTGGTGGGCCGGGATGCGGCCGACATCCTTCGCCCGCACCTCGCCGCCGATCGGCCGCTCGATCTCGAATCGCTCATCCCGAATCGGCTGCGCCTCTGCCGCGTCGTCGACGGTGAGGAGACGATCGATGACGCGGTCCTGGCTACCCGACGGGACCACCTCGACCGGTGGGTCATCGACCTCAACCTCCACGGCGGGCCGCGCGTCGTCCAGCGCGTTCTTCTGCTGCTCAAACGCGCTGGGGCCGAGATCGTCGATGGGAAATCGCTCGTCCGGACGCAATACGAAGGCAGGCCGGTATTCGAGCGCGAAGCCGCCGAAGCCCTCATGCTCGTCAAGACCCGCCCCGCGGCCGCCTGGCTCGCCCGCACCGTGCGGCACCTGCCCGCCGAGATCGAAGCGATCCGCGACGACCTGGCCGCCGGTCACATCGACCCGGCGCGCCATCGACTGGCCGTCATCTGCGAACAAGGCCGCCGATCCCGCTACCTCCTCGCAGGCGTGCGTGTCGTCCTGGTCGGCCGCCCGAACACCGGCAAGTCCACGCTCGCCAACAAGCTTGCCGGTCGCGAAGGGGCCATCGTCAGCGATCAGCCCGGCACGACCCGCGATTGGACCGAACATCCCGGAGCCGTGGCGGGTATTCCCTTCACCTTCGTCGATACCGCCGGCCTCCGCGAGACCTCCGACCCCATCGAACAAGAAGCCATCCGCCGTGCTCATAGCCAGCTCGAACCGGCGGACCTGGCCCTGAGGGTGATCGATGCTTCGCAATCGCTCCATCCCACCGATGTCGCCGCGATCGAAGCCGAGCCCGAGTCAGGAAAACCCCCCGGCCTGTTCGTTTGGAACAAGAGCGACCTCGGCCCGCGGCCCGACCAACTGGCCATGATCGCAACGATCGGATCGCGAGGCGCCCTGATCAGCGCCGAGACAGGCGCCGGCCTCGACGACCTCCGGGAAAAGCTCCTGGCTGCTCTGGACCTGGGGCAGTGGCAGGAAATCGACGCCGCTCCTTTCTCCGACCGCCTGCTCGGCTCGTGCCAAGAGGCGTTATCGGCCATCGAAGGCGACCCACCGGATCTCGCGACAGCCATCGACCGGCTGAAAACCGTCACGGGCCTGTAAGTGCGACAAGAAGACCCGCAGGCGCGGGGGTATAATCTGAAAAAGGCCGTCGGGGACGCGGTTTTTCGAGTGTGCGACAGTTTCGGCGGCCTGTCAGAGCCCCAAGTCGGAGTATTCGGAGGTCCGTCCTGGTCGACCGGGCAACGACCGTGGCGGACGGTAGCACAGGGTCAGGTCGCGAAGCGACCGCATTAACCTGAGGGCGGCACGCGGATGCGGCCCGCGTTTGCGGGCCTGACCCGTCGCTTCGTCGCCGCGGCGACCAGGCTGCTCCGGGGCTCTGAAACGGGCTCGCCGAAACTGTCACGGACGCCGGGTTTTTCCGTCGGAACGTATTGAACTGGCGACCCGAGGCGCGTACATTAGGCTCGGTGCGGCCTGGACTTCCGGCATTTTCAACGGGGCTGCACCGGGGCCGACGCGTTTGTTGCGGAGCGGACGTCAATGGCCGACGCGGTCAAAAGCGATACCCAGATCGGTCGCATGGCGGTCGACGCCAGGCTCATGACTTTGGCGGAGTTGAACGCGTGCATCGAGGAGCGCCAGGCCCTGGCCTTGGCCGGCAAACGCGTCAGCCTGACCGAGGTCATGATCAAGTCCGGGTTCCTCACCCGCTCGCAGATCCAGCGTCTGGGCGGCGAGATGGACGATTCCATCGCGACCAAGGCGCAGCAGATCCCCGGCTTCCAGATCCTGGGCAAGCTGGGCGCGGGGGCGATGGCCACGGTGTTCAAGGCCCGCCAGCTCAGCCTC
>JAPKGY010000618.1 GCA_026647385.1 Phycisphaerae bacterium
CAGACCAATGAGCAACTCCATCAAAACAATAGTTCCCCCTTCTCCTCTCTGCCCAAGGCTCATGGCAAGCCAATAACCTTGCCTTACGGGTCAGGTTGCGGCCGGACCGAAATGGGGGGCAGTGGTGCCGCACCCTTCAGACCTGTATGAGGCCTTTCGTGTCACTGCGTCAGTTCGGAGCAGAGGACTGGTTTAAACGGGGGTTTTGTTTCTTCACTGTGGCATCGCCTTCGAGGGGGGTGCACAAAGGAAGGAGAGCAAGGTAATGGAAAGCAAACCCAAACGCTCGTACTACCTGCCGGGCAAGCTGGTAGCGGCATTCGACAAGGAGTGCTCCAAGTCCGGTTATGTCAAGGAAAAGGTGGTTGCCGCTGCTATGTTGTCATTCCTGGACAGCGGCCCCGAAGCCCGCAGCAAGATGTTCGATCGCCTGGATGGCTTCCTCCGCGGCAAAGTCAAGAAGTGACCCGATGAAAAGCGGGGCCTGAACGCCCCTGGTACTCAAGCCACGGAATAGATCGAGAAGAATTCGCGGACGACCCGGCGGTGTTCATCGAACGCGGCCGGGTCGTCGGCGTTTCAGGTCTGGCGACCCGTGATCGCGGACCACCAACGCCGAATCCCCGGATGATTCCTGATCAACCGGGGATTCGGCCAAAGCTGTCCTGTCCGGGCGCCGCCGCGTCGCACAAGCGGCGATCATTTCGGTGTTCGGGCAAACAGCGTACGCGTGCGTTTCGACTCCACGTCGCGAATCCTCAGGCGGACACCCTCGCTGAGGGCCTCATCGCTGAGCGCCTGGACCAGGGCGTCCGGCGATTTCACGTTTCGCCCCTGCACGCTGACGATGAGGTCGCCCCGATGGATGCCCAGCCCGGCGGCCGCCTCACCCAGCGGCTCGACCTCGGTTACAATAAGCGAAGCCCCCTCGAGGTCTTGTTCCTCGTCCCAGCCGAACTGCTTCGCGAGCGCCGGGGTCAACGTGGCCACGGTCATACCCAGTGCCTCGATTGAAGCCTCCGCGCTCTCGGCGGAATCCTCGCCACCACCGCCCCGCCGCGCCCATTCCGTGTCGCGGAAGTAGTCGACGGGCTGTTTCTCGATGGTCACCGGGATAGTAATCTCCTTGCGATCGCGCCAGACCTTGAGGTCCACCTTGGTGTCGATTTTCGTGCGCGCCACCCAGTGCTGGAGCTCCGGAACGGTCGTGACTTCCTTGCCGTCGTAGGCGAGAATGATGTCGTCCGGCTTGAGCCCGGCCTTGGCCGCCGGCGTACCGGGCTTGACGTTCTGCACGAGTATGCCCTTGTCCTCATCAAGCCCGTAGCTCTGTCCGATGCCGGGCTCGAATCCGTCCTTGAGGCCCTGGATCTCGACGCCCAGGTAACCGCGGACGATCTCCTTGCCTTCCTTCCACATTGCAAGCAGCTCGCTGACGGTCGAACTGGGCACCGCAAACCCGACGCCCACATACCCGGCGGCCAGACCGCTGGTCACGATGGCTGTATTGATTCCGACCACCTGACCTTGCATGTTCAGGAGCGGGCCGCCGCTATTACCCGGATTGATGGCTGCGTCCGTCTGGATGAAATCCTCGTAGCCCTGCACGATGCGCGGGTTTCGACCGGTGGCCGACACGATGCCCTGGGTCACCGTCTGGGTGAGCCCGAAGGGGGCACCGATGGCCAGAACCAGATCGCCGACCTCGATCTGATCGCTGTCGCCGATGGGCAACTCCTTCAGAGTCAGCCCGTCGGTCTTGACCTGAATGAGCGCCAGATCGGTGGGCGCGTCGCGGCCGATGATCTTCGCGGTGACCCCGGCGCCGTCGGCGAAGCGAACGTCGATGCGCGATTTCTCGCCCTTGGCGCCCTCGACCACGTGATTATTCGTGATGATGTAGCCGTTCTTCGCGTCGATCACGACCCCGCTGCCCATGCCCATACGGGGGGTGGGCTTTTCGGGTCGCGCCCAGGGGTGGCTGTCCTTGAACTCCCGGAAAAAATCGCGGAGCGGCTCCGGGAGATCCTCGGGGTCGATCTCCCGGCCATCCTGTCCTTTCATCTGAGTTCTGGTCTTTGTTTCCACGGTGCGCACGGTGATGCTGACCACCGCCGGCTTGGCGTTCTTGGCAATCGTTCGGAAGGCCTGCGAGAGGGCCTCCGCGCCGGCCGTCGCGGACGAGGACGATTCAACCTTGGCTTGTCCCTGGGCCCAGGCATTTTCCGCAACCGTGGCCATGCAGAAGGCAATCGCCATCGACGCACCCAAGGCAACACAAATACCCCTTTTTCCACGCGCTCGAATCATGACTTGCGTCTCCCTGTGACCGTTTCATGAGGCAAGCCGCCCTTTTGCGGCCCACAACCGTAGGATGAGTCTGGCCGGGGGAACATACACGCAGGTTGCGCGAATCCTTGGCCCTGGGGTCCTGGAATCGCCATCCCATTCCCTGCCGGGTAGACTCCCCGTCCGTCGCCAAACACCCCCATCTCATACCTTCCACCTGACCAAAGACGCCAGCGGCGGCGATTTCCTGTCAGGAGTGACCTGTCCGGCGTCCGCTACTCTTTTACGTCGACCCTAGTCGGCGGGTTGCCCAGGCACCCAGAATCAGCGCCAGGAGCCCCCCCGCCGACCAGACACACCCCATCCTCAAGCCCGGCGGCGTGTAGACGCAGCGGACGGTGTGGTCGCCGGCGGGTACGACGACGCCCTGGACGACCGCGTTCACCCGGTGAACCGGCACGGGGCGACCATCGACGCGGGCGCGCCACCCGGGATCATAGGCTTCGTTAAAGACGAGCAGGCCCTGGCCGACTGAGGCGACGTTTATCCGGATTTCATTTCCGGTGGCGCGGTCGACCGCGATGGGCCCCGAACCGCCGGCCGGCGGCGCGCTGCCCGGCGCCCACTGGACCACGACTCCGGCGGGCAAACCGACACGATCGGGTTGATTCGTCAGAAGGTCGACGGCCGAAGACAGGTCCGGAACCGGGGTGGCCCGGGTCGCCCACCGAACGAGCGGCATCGTGCCGGCCCATGGGTAAGTCCACTGCCATCCTGGCAACGGTCAAGGGACTCGGACCAGAATCGAGAAA
>JAPKGY010000619.1 GCA_026647385.1 Phycisphaerae bacterium
CGATCGATCTTCTGATTCGGCAACAGCACCTGGTGGAAGATGAAGCGGTCGGCTTGCTCGATTCTGTGGATTTCGTCGAGCACGGTCTTGCGGGTCTGGTGATCCCCGCGGAGCGGCTCGAAGGAATCGCGAAGCACGAACGGCGGGAAGGGCTCCTTGAGTCGGGCAGCCAGTCTGGCGGCTCGACGCACGAACCGGGCTTCGCGGCGCACGACGGCTTCGAGGGTCAGGACGCGCTCCTCCTCGGCCAGCCGTGCACCGGCTTCGACGGCCTGGTCGCGCAGTTTGGGCAGGACGGTGTGCTCGATCTGCTCGACTGCCTTCGCCAGGCGCGAGGCCTGGGCCTTG
Organism: Phycisphaerae bacterium; assembly: GCA_026647385.1. Classification (GTDB taxonomy): domain Bacteria; phylum Planctomycetota; class Phycisphaerae; order UBA1845; family PWPN01; genus JAPKGY01. The sequence continues at coordinate 349 of JAPKGY010000619.1, forward strand.
GCCCCGATGAGTTCCTGGGAGACGGCGTTAGCCTCACTCTTCTGGCCGTCCGCGCGAAGGAGCTTGTATCGCTCCTCCTTGCTCTGAACGACGGCTTGGAGTCTTGCCAGCTCTCCGCCCAGTTCCTTCAGCCGGGTTTCGACGAGTTCACGGCGGATCTGCCCGATCACCGCCTGACGCCACACGCGATCCGCCCTCCACGTGGGGCTGTTCCGCTGATTCAGCTCGAGGTCCTCGTCGGGACTGACGGTCAGTTTGCGGCACGCGACCCCCTCGATGTATTCGTCCGCATAGACGACGTGGGTCACCGCCGGCTCGTTCGACCAGGTGTGCACGTCCTCCCGGCAGTCGGCGTGAATGTACTCCGCCGTCTCGCCTTTGAGCAGGGCAGGATGGGCCGAAACCAGGCCGTAACGCAGGAAGGCCCTGATCGTGGTGATCTCGTCGGCGCCGGGGCGCCGCTTGCCCTCGTGGCCCTCCGGCCGACAGAGCAGCCCGGCCAGTTCTTCGTAGAGGCTCCAGAACAGATCGGTCAGTTGGGGCTCGACGGCCTGTAGTTCCAGGCGGGCGGCCCGCAGGATCCGGCCGACGCTCGCGTCCAACGGCGGAACCCCGGACTCCCGGCCCCCGAAGGCCCGCATCAGTCCCCGGCCTTTCTGTTCGTCGCGGGCCTGGGCCAGCCTGAGCTTGTGTTCGTCCTCGATCGCCCGGTAATGGCTGATGCGCTGGAGGATGCCCATCGCATAGTAGGTCCAGCCCAGGAGGGCGTCGCCCTGGATGCCGTATCCGCGGCAGATCTTGAGCAGGGGCTCGGGCTCCGCGGCCGACAGGGCGGCGGGCACCACTGCGGCGTCGAGTTTCGACCGCTTGATGAGAAGGTCCGCCTGTTCGAGTCCCAGGTCGATCACCTCAGCCAGGAATTGTTTCGGTTCCGGGGGCGTGTTTCTGCCCTTGGAGGTGGCTTCGGCTGCGCGGGTTGGCCCCGGCAGCGCGGCGCGGCGCTGGCGCAGCGTGGCGACGGAGGCTTCCAGCGCCTCGCGGGAGGGGACCTTTTTGAGTTCCCGCCCTTGGCGGTTTGCTTCGTCGGCGACTTCCCGGTTGCCGGCCTGTTCGCGGAGGGTGGCCCGATGCTGATCGATTTCGTCCAGCCGGCGCCAGATGTTGATCCGCGCGTCGACGATCCGCATCAGGGTCTCGGGCAGATTCGCGGCACAGCCCGTGCCGACGGCGGGTTCTTCCTCGGTGACCTCCGCTTCGGAGTCTTCATTCAGCTCCGCCTCGATAGCCGCCAGGCCACGCGGTTCGTCGGTGTCGTGCTCGTCTGGTGGACAGGCCAGCAGGGCGAGGGAAACGTCCGCATCAGCAGATGCGGTGTCGACGAGCCCGTCGACGGGTGGGTTCCGGTCAAGAGGTGTCCCCGTGCGCGCCGGCTCCTGGCCGACCAGCACCACGCTTTTTGGTCTGTCGCCCACGTCGTTCATCCCCTCGTTCAAGGCGCAACGCGAACCGGGTGCCCCCACCGGTCTGTCAGCGGGTATTCCCTTTCACCCATCGTCAAGCGGCGGGGTGAAGTTACGGTACAAACATACGATTCAGCGGGAGTGGTTGGGAAATGAAATGTGGACGGCGGGGGTGTGCGGCAGGTTGTTATTGGAAGTTGCGACGGGAGAAGGTGATGCGATTGCTTCATGACCAGGTGTGCTGTGATTCGAGCGGGTCGGGTCCAGGTAAAAAGGGAGAGGGCTGCATGAGAATCACGCAGCCCCCGAGTTTACTGGGTAGGTAACGCGTCGAGTCGGGATCGTTCAATAGCGATCGCGACCGCCGCCGTAGCCGCCCCGGCCGCCACCGCCGCCGTAGCCGCCCCGGCCGCCGCCGCCGCCGCCGTAGCCGCCCCGGCCGCCGCCGCCGCCGCTGCGATTCTCGCGGGGCTTGGCCTCGTTGACCGTCAACGGACGTCCGCCGTTGTCCGAGCCATTCAAGGCGTTGATGGCTGCCTGGGCCTCTTCGTCAGTGCTCATCTCAACGAAACCGAAGCCTTTACTTCGGCCGGTGACCCGGTCACTGATGACTTCCGCGCTTTGAACCGTGCCATGTGACGAGAACATGTGTTCCAGATCGGAACTGCTCACGCTGTAAGGCAGGTTACCCACATACAACTTCTTGCCCATCGTAGATCTCCTGTGCATGGGCGTCTAAGACCCGCTTTGTGCTTTCCGGGTCTCATACGAAAGGGGCCGCCGAATCGGCCCATATTCAGCAAGTAAGGGCGATTGGAAAGTGAGAACCTGAACGAAACTAGCAGAACTGTAGGTCACGTACGCAAGCTCTAACTCTACCAAGGCTTAAAACCGCAGCCATTATAGCCAAGGTGGCGACTGGAATACAAGCCCCCGCGGAGCAAACTCGCCCAGCCGAGAACCAATGACCGAATTCCTCTAAAACGGCGTGCCGTCATTTGGTATAAGTGTCTTCGGAATAAAGGTTTATGGTTATCCAAGGACGACGGCTCTCAACTGGGCGGATGTTCTTGAGGGCTCCCCGCTCTTCCTGAAAAGGCGGTTGTTTTTTCCCTGATACACGCGGTGGCCGGGGCATCGGCTCCGGACCGGTGCGCCCGGTGCGAGGTTCAGGCGACCTGAATCCGATCCGCATCCGCTGGGCGAAACTGGCGCAAGACCCGACGCACGATCCGCTCGTGCATCGCCTCTATTTCTTCCACCGAACGCTCCAGGATCATCGAGATTTCG
>JAPKGY010000062.1 GCA_026647385.1 Phycisphaerae bacterium
CGTAATAAGTATGGATGCGGATGAGCAACATGATCCAGAAGAGATACCGAAGTTTCTTGCTGCTCATATTATGCACATGATCGGGCGTCGGGGATTAGTGATCGCGATTCTCTGTGGCGCGGCGGCCTTGCCGGTGATCATCGGGGCGAGTTGCCCGCCTCCGACCAATCCGTTCTACCTGGCGGTGACCCCGGATCGGTTGAACACGAACACGCAGATTCCGGAATGCAGTCCCGGCTTCGTCTGCATTTCGGTGGTCAACACCGCGTGCGTCGACTGCGAGGTTTCGCTGTTCCGTCACGACGGATATGACCTGACGACGCCGCCGACGTACTGCACGTGGGTGCCTCCGAACAACGTGTGGTTCCCGGAGGATCGTTCGCAGTATTGCCCGGGCTACAACGTCGGTGAGTACCAGCTCTCTCGTCCGCAGTTGTTCGCCGCGAACCTTTTGTATCCGATCCAGGGTCAGAACGTCCGCGTGCTGAAGCCTCGTGAGTCGCTGCAGGTGCGGATTCAGGACACCAGCGTGAAGTCGTTCGGGATCCAGCTCGGCCGGGTCGGGACGCTGCCGAACAATCCGGAGATCACCGACGGGCCGAAATACCGTTGCACGATGGTCGATCTGGGGCCCTACGTTCGCGTGCAGCGGTCGCCGGAGCACGTGCCTTCGGGAGAGACGTTCCAGTTCGTGATTTACGACCTGAACAATTGTGCGTTGCCGGGCCTGGCCCAGTTCGCGACCCGGACGGGCACCTCGAGCGGCACCGGATGTCCGAATACGCCCTGAGCCGTGCGAGGGTCAGCCTTCTCCGGCGGCGCGCCATCCCCATCCATGCCAAGCCTCGGCCTTCGTGACCGGCGTCTGTGGTCGCGTCGCGTCCGTCGAGTCGGTGCATCGGCCGTTTAGCCGGCGGCCGGCCGGACTGGACTCCAAAGAGGGTACTGAAGATGCAATTACAGTTCGCGCGGCACGGTAAGGAACGGAGGTCGGCTCGCGGTCGGGCCCACGTCGCCGCGGTCCCGGTGACGGTGGTCCTGGCTGTCTTCCTCGGTTGCGGGGGGAACTCGAAGCCCTCCGCCGGCGACAAGCCGCTGGTTTTGTGTACCACCACGATGATCGCGGACATGGTCGGCCGGATCGGCGGCGATCGGGTGCGGGTCATCGGCATCATGCCGCCGGGGACCGACCCCCACATCTACGAGCCCAAGCCTGACGACAGCGTGTTGATGCAGAAAGCGGCGTTGATCCTGTACAACGGGCTGCACCTGGAAGGCAAGATGGTGGCGATGTTCGAGCGGGCGGGGGCCAAGGGTGTGGCTTTGGCGGAGGATCCGCGAATCAAGACCCGGGGCTCCGAGTCGAACCAGGGGGCGCCGGATCCGCACTGCTGGTGGAATGCCCGTTACTTCATGATCTATACGGAGCGTGCCCGGGACGCGCTGATCGGCATCGATCCGCAGGGCGCGGACGGGTACCGCGAGCGGGCGGCGCGGTATCTGGCGGAGCTGGAGGATCTGGACGGGCGGATTCGGGCGGCCATCGAGCGGATTCCGCCCGAGCGGCGTTACCTGATCACGAGCCATGATGCGTTTTATTATTATGGCCTGGCCTACGGGCTGAAGGTGGACGGGGTGCTCGGAATCAGCACCGAGGCGAGTGTTCGTGCGTTGCGGGTCGACGAGCTGGTGCGTCTGGTGGTCGAGCGGCGCATCCCCGCGGTGTTTCATGAGACCTCGGTTTCAGCCTCGCTCAACGAGATCGTGACCCGGGTGGTGGACCTGGCGGGCCGGCAAGGGCACCCTGTGGTGATTCCGGAGCAAGCGCTGTACAGTGACAGCCTGGACAAGCCCGGCACGCCCGCGGGTACGTACCTGGGGGCGCTGCGGGAGAATACGCGAATCATCGTGAGCGCGCTGGCCGACGAGGACGTGAGCGAGCTGTTGCAGCCGGACAAGGATGCTGGCGGTGGCGATCATCGACACAAAGCAGCGCCGAAATGAGACGGCGGATCGGCCGCAGCCCGGCGGGTCGGCTGTCCCCTCGTTGGAAGTGATCGGCCTGACGGTCTCGTATCGTCAGATGCCGGTATTGCGCCACGTGAACGTCACGACGCGCAAAGGCGAATTGATCGCCATCGTCGGGCCGAACGGAGCGGGTAAGAGCACGTTTCTCAAGGCGATTCTCGGGCTGGTTCCGATCGATGCGGGCGTCATTCGCGTGCTGGGTCGACCGTGGAAGGAGGCCCGGCGGCAGATGGCCTACGTGCCGCAGACGGAAAGCGCGGACTGGGACTTTCCCGTCACCGTGCGCGAGGTTGTCCTGATGGGTCGGTATGGCGCGCTGGGGCTTTTCGGAAGGCCTTCGCGTCGGGACGTTGAACTGGTCGAGCAATGCCTTCAAACCGTCGGCATGGAGAGCTTCGCCGACCGGCACATCCGGCAACTGTCCGGCGGGCAGCAGCAGCGCGTCTTTCTGGCCCGGGCGCTGGCCCAGCAGGCCGAGGTTTTGCTCCTGGACGAGCCGTTCACCGGGGTCGACGCCCGGACCGAGGCAGCCATCTTCGAGCTGATGAGCGGATTCGCCCGGGCGGGCAAGACGCTGCTGGTCGTGCTCCACAACTTGCAGATCCTCGATCGGTTCGATCGTGTGTTGATGCTCAATCAACAGGTTGTGGCGTACGGTCCGCCGGCGGAAGTGGTCACCGACGAGTGTCTGCGGCGGACGTACGGTGGTCGAATGAGTTTCCTCGACGAGGCCGAACGGACGATTCGGGAAGGGCCGTCGGATGTGCGCTGACCCGCTGGTATTGGCCCAGGCGGCGGCCGACCTGATCAGTTGGCAGGACCGGCTGCGCAGCCCGATCGTGAACCACTGGGAGCCGCTGGTTTGCAGCATACTTGTGGGGATCGTGCTGGGTTTGCTGGGGTGTTTCGTGGTGCTGCGACACATGGCGTTGATCGGCGACGCCATTTCGCACGCGGTGCTGCCCGGGGTGGTGATCGCGTTCCTGCTGGTGAGCACCGGGGTGACGGGCCTGTTCGTGGGCGCGCTGGTCGCCGCGGTGGTGACGGCCGTCGGCATCAACCTCGTGACCCGCTTCAGCCGGGTGAAGCAGGACGCCGCCATCGGGATTGTCTTCACGGCCATGTTCGCGGTGGGCGTCATTCTGATCAGCCAACTGCCCGCGGGGACGCACTTTGACCTGAAGTGCTTTTTGTTCGGCGATCCGCTGGCCGTCGAGCGCGTCGACCTGCTCAGTGCCGTCATCATCACGCCGCTGGTGGTGGCGTTCGTCGCCCTGCTGTTTCATCCGCTCAAGCTGTTGAGCTTCGACGAAACGCTGGCCCGGACAATGGGCGTGCCGACGACCGCGCTGCACTACTTGATGATGATCATGCTGTCCGCCACGGTCGTCGCGGCGTTGCGCAGCGTGGGGGTGATCATGGCGGTCGCGATGCTGATCACGCCGGCGGCCATCGCGTACCAGTTGACCAACCGGTTGCGGGTGATGCTGATTCTCGCGTCGCTCAGCGGAGGGCTGTCGGCCGGCCTGGGTATGTTCCTCGCCTTTCTGGCGAACGTGCCGCCCGGCCCCGCGATGGTGTTGGTGGCCGCCGGTCTGTTCGGCCTGGCCATGGTGTTCGCGCCGGAACGGGGCGTCCTGACCGCGTGGCTTCGGCGGCGGCAGATTCGCCGACACATCCTCGATGAGGACGTGTTGAAGGAGCTGGCTCGGATCGAGGAGTCGGCCGGGGTGGGGAAAGCCTCCCTGGCGGACGCCATGTCCTCGGTGCCGGGCAGCCAGGTCCGCGGTTCGGTTGAGCGTCTGACCCGTGCCGGACTGGTGGCGGCGGGCGCCGCCGAGCCGGTGCTCACCGAAAGCGGTCGCCGCAGGGCGCTCGAAATGCTCCGGGCGCATCGGCTGTGGGAAACGTATCTCGCGAAGTTGGAGGTCGAGGACGAACGGGTCCACCCCGAAGCCGAGCGGCTCGAACACGCCCACGACCTGGCCGACCAGCTTGCCGAAACCCTGGGGGAACCGCGTTCGGACCCGCACGGCCATCCGATTCCCCAGAGAACGTCAAGTTCACAAGACGTCGGCCCCGAAACGCCGAAGTAGGATCGATCACCGGCCCCGGCCGGCCGGTCGTTGAGTTGTAGCCGTGACCCGTTGGGTTCCCGCGATGAGGGACCTTCGTGATTGACAGTGAATAGTTGGCTGTCGCTCTTGTCCGCGTGTGCGGACAGGACCGCCGGGATGTCCCGCATTTATTCAAGGAGCGATCGGTGGAGATTTCGTTCATGAAACGTTCGATTCGTAGTCGAGTTGTCGGGGTCATCGTGCTTGCTTCGGCATGCCCGACCCTTGCCGCCGGCGCGCCGAACGAGCAGGTCAATCGCGAGACCGGCGCCAGGCCCAACATCGTTTTTATCTTCGCCGATGACTGGGGTTGGGGCGATTTGGGATGCCGCGGCAACAAATGGGTCAAGACACCCCGCCTTGACCGGCTCGCGAGCGAAGGCATGGAGTTTCATCAGTTCAATGTGGTCAATCCCGTCTGCTCGCCAAGCCGCGTGGCCGCCATGACCGGACAGTATCCCGCGCGCTGGAGTGTCCACCAGCATTTCGCCGAAATCGAGCTGAACCAGCAGCGCGGAATGCCCGACTGGCTTGATCCGAAAGCACCCATGCTGGCACGCATGCTCAAGAAAGCCGGCTATCACACCGGTCACTTCGGCAAATGGCATTTGACGAATCGTGGAGCCGAGGGTGCTCCGGAGCCGAGCGCCTATGGTTTTGACGAGTGGGCGGCTTTCAACGCGCCCGGCCCGCAGGCCGGACTCCACGACACGGCGACCAACGCGGCCAAATTCATCCAGGCCCACAAGGACCATCCTTTCTATCTCAACGTCTGGCTGCATGAGACTCACACGCCGCACGTGCCGACCGAGGAATCGATGAAACAACACGCCGACCTCGACGAGCAGAAACAAGTCTACGCCGCGGTCGTCACGGACGGCGACAATGCCGTCGGCCAGGTGCTGGATGCGCTCCAAAAAGCCGGTGTGGAAAAAAACACGATCGTGATATTCTCCAGCGATAATGGTCCCGAGAGCACTGGGCCGAAAGCGAAAAAGCAGCATAGTGCCCACTCCGAACATGGGCTTGGAACCTACTACAGCGTCGGCGAAACCGGCGGTCTGCGCGGACGGAAGCGCAGTCTGTTTGAAGGCGGCGTGCGCGTGCCGTTCATCGTCCGCTGGCCGGGCCACACCCCGGCCGGTTTGGTCAACAAGACGACCGTCCTGGCCGCCGTGGACCTGCTGCCCACGCTCTGCGCGGCGGCGCGGGTCTCGCTTCCGGGAGATTATCAGCCTGACGGAGAGAACATGCTTCCCGCTTTTGAAGGCAAGAAGGTGTCGCGCCGCAAGCCCATCTACTGGGAATGGCGGGGAACCGCGCGTCCGCCGGACTGGTGGCCGCGCCTCGCCGTCCGCGAAGGCGATTGGAAGCTCTACCTGGACCCCTCCAACAACCGTGCGGAACTCTATAATCAGGTCCGCGACCGAGCCGAGGCACACGACCTGGCCGCCGAGAATCCCGGCCTCGTTTCCCATCTGAAGCAGCTTGCGATCCAATGGAAAAGCACGCTGCCCGAACATCCCGATCCCGCGTGTGTTTCCAAAGCGCGCCAGACGCCCGCGAAATAACGATACGGTCAGAGCCTTCCGTTCTCCGAAAGCGTAAGGCAATAAGTCGGCAGTCTTTTGTTGTATGGCGACGGGCTCGATGTTTCCAGCCGCGTGATCTGTGTCATCCGTGGGCAGCCAAGGGGGGATGAGAAGTGTGGTCCGCAGATGGACGCGGATGACGCGGATTGAGGGATTTGAGATTGGAGATTCCAAGTCTCAAGGAGTGTATTTCGTTTGGGCTCGCGCGGGTTCGGATTTGAGGTTTCAGATTGGAATGCGTGCGGAGCGGACGGGCGGGCGCGGATCGAGATTTGAAACTGAAGGTTTCAGGTTTCAGAGAATGCAAATCAGACGAGCGGGCGCTGCGGTTCACGTGTTTGCGGGCGGCTGCTCATGAGTCTCTGAGCGCGGCGGCGACGGGGAGTCTGGCTGCTCGAAGGGCGGGGAAGAGGCCGCCCAGCAGGCCTATGGCTGCCGCCCAGGTGACGGCGTAGGTCAGGAGGCGGGGCGTTACCGTGAAGGCGAACGCGACTTGGCTGAAGGTTTGCCAGTTGATCGTGGCGGCCTGGAAGCCGTCGAAAGCGGTGTAGGCGGTGGCTGCACCGACCGCGCCGCCGACCAGGGCCAGGGCGAGCGATTCGACCATGACGGACAGGATGATGGGGCTGGCGCCGAAGCCGAGTGCTCGCAGCGTGGCGATCTCGTGCGTGCGGGCGGCCACCGCGCTGTACATGGTGTTCAGCGCGCCGAACAGCGCGCCCAGGGCCATCAGCGACGCGATGATGACGCCGAACCCCTTGATGAAGCCGGTGAGCATGCTGGATTGCTCGGCGAGGTATTCGGCCTGGCGGAGGACCTTCACCTTGAGCCTCGGGTTGGTGGTCAGCGCGTCCTTGAACTCCTGGAAGGCTTGCGGCGAGGTCAGCCGGGCATAGACGGACTGGAAGGAGTCGCCGCGGTGAAAGGCCGGCTGAAGCACGGCGGCGTCGGTCCAGATTTCCGACTCCGCGGCGCCGCTTCCGCCTGAGAAGATGCCGACGACCTTCCATTCGGTCTGCCCGACGCGGATGGCCTGGCCCGGGTCCAATCCGGAACAGGCTCTGACTGCCCCGGTGCCGACGATGACCTCGTTGCGGCCGGGCTCGAACATGCGGCCTTCGACGATCCGGATGTCGCCGCGCACGGCGGCGGCGGCCTTCTCCACGCCGCGCAGCGGAACGTTCGCGTCCGTGCCGGTGGAGCGTTTGGGCAGATTGATGATCACGAACAGCTCGGCTGACGCGAGTGGGCCTTCGGGCGCACGGGCCAGGCCAGGCGCGTCGGCGATGAGCCGCACCTCCTCGCGCGACAGGCCGCTGGTCATTTCGCTGTCCGATCCGCTGCGGAGCACGATGGCGACGTCGTCGGGGCCGGCGACGGTCATGGCGGCGCGGAAGCCCTCGGCGATCGAGAAGACGCCCACGAAAACCGCGACGACGCCGGCGATGCCGACGGCGGCGGTGATAGCCGCCCCTTTGCGTTGGGGGATCGTCCGCAGGTTGAAGAACGTCACCGACGCGACTTGTGAAAGCCAGTTGATCACTCGGTTTTCCTTAATGCCACGGCGATCTGGAGGCGCATGGCCTGGAGCGCCGGGAGGATGCCGGCCACCAGACCGAGCGCGAAGACGAGCCCCACGCCGAGGATGACGTTTTCCGTCGGGAGATAGAATACGGGCAGGATCGCGGGTACCGGGCTGCCGCGGGCGGCGAAGAACCAGGCGGCTCCCAGGCCGGTGAGTCCGCCGGCGGCTGCGATGAGACAGGACTCCGCCAGGATGAGGGCGAGAACGAGCCCGTTCGAGAAGCCGACGGCCTTCAGCACGCCGAGCTCGCCGGTTCGTTCGCGTACCGCCTGGGCCATCGTGTTGCCGGCCACCAGCAGAATCGTGAAGAACACCGCGCTGAGGATCCCGATCAGGATGGTGGTGAAGTTGCCCATCTGTTGGACGAACCCCTGGGCGAACGCGCCTTCCGGCTCGGTCTTGGTTTCGTACGGCGAGTTGGCGAACTCGGCGTCGATGGCGTTGGCGACTTGAGCGACCTGGTTCACGTCTTTCACGCGGACGAAGTACCAGCCGACGGTTCCTTCGCCGCGGGCGCGGGCTTCGTCGAAGTAGTCGTATCGAAAGAAGAAGCCGGACGTGTCGGTGCCTTTCTGGGCTCCGTCGTAGATGCCGACGATCTCGAATTCCCAGGCCTGGTCGCCCTTGCGAGGCCAGATCGGGGACGTGAGCGGGATGCGGTCGCCGATCTTCCACCCGAACCGTTGCGTGAGCGTACGGCCGACGATCGCGCCGGTGCGGGTCTTGAGCCACGCCTGTTTCTGCTCCTCCGGCAGGAGGTACTCGGGGTGCATGGCGAGGAACGGCTCGGGGTTGACCGGGAAGCTGCCGAAGAAGTTCTTCGGCTCGTTCTGGTAGATGCCGTTGAACCAGGTCCAGTGAACGGCGGATTCGACGCCGGGGATGCGTTCCATGCGAGGCCCGTAGGTGACGGGCAGGTTCATGATGAGCGATACTTTGTGGCGCACGACGAGGCGGTCCGCCCCGGCCATGCTGACCCCGGCCATGAACGCCTCCCTGATCGAGCACAGCAGGCCGAACAGCACGAACGCGACGAAGATCGACAGCAGCGTCAGCGAGGTGCGCAGCTTCCGGCGCTTCAGGTTGTTCCACACGAGAACGAGGAATCTCATTCCGGCTTCTCCGTGGAAAGCTGGCCTTTGTCGAGATAGACGGTGCGTTTCGCCCGGGCGGAGGCGTGCGGGTCGTGCGTGACCATGATGATGGTCTTGCCGTGCTCCCGATTGAGCGCCTGCAGGAGGTGCAGGACCTCGTCGCCCGACTTGCGGTCGAGATCGCCGGTCGGCTCGTCGCACAGGAGCAGCGTCGGATCGGTCACGATGGCCCGGGCGATGCCGACGCGCTGCTGTTCGCCGCCGGAGAGCGTTCGCGGATGATGGCGGCGTCGGTGCGACAGGTTGACCACGTCGAGGGCCGTCTCAACGTGCCTGCGGCGCTCCACCTTGGAGAGGTGGGTGAGCAGCAGGGGCAGCTCGACGTTGCGCTCGGCGGTCAGGACCGGGAGCAGGTTGTAGAACTGGAAGACGAATCCCACGTGGCGGGCGCGCCAGGCGGCCAATTGCCGGTTGGACATCCGGTCGATGCGTTCGCCGCCGACGGTGACGGAACCTCTGGTCACGCGATCCAGACCGCCGATCAGGTTCAGCAGGGTCGTCTTGCCGGAGCCGGACGGGCCCATCAGGGCGAGGAAATCACCCCGGGGCACTTCGAGGCTCAGGCCCGACAGGACGTGGATCTCCTCCGCGCCGCGGTGGAAGGTTTTGTCGACGTTGTCGACGCGAACAAGGATTCCGTCATCCGGACTCATCGATTCGTCTCCATGACCGCCGACGGCTTCGGCGTTTCGCCCCTCAGGCGGACCGCCTTTTTTGTGGTCCGCAACCGAAAAGGAACCTTTCGGGCAAACACGCGCGCGAACCGCATGGTCCCTTGGCCTTAAGGTTCCAAAGTCGCCTTCGGCCTCAAACCCATTCATGGCACGGGCTTCCAGCCCGTGTTTTCACGGGCAAGAGGCCCGTGCCACAACTGGCGCGAGAATCGCACCGTTCCTTGGGGGGCGCGCTTCAATCATCGTGCTGCCTCGGTGACTCGCGCACCCTCGACGAGGGTGTCGGGTCCTTCCACCAC
>JAPKGY010000620.1 GCA_026647385.1 Phycisphaerae bacterium
ACGCGCGCCAACCTGCCCATGCCGAAGGTCTATGTCATCCCCGGCGACCAGCCCAACGCCTTTGCCACCGGGTCGATTACACGACCCTGCTCGGCGTGCCGTACGACATCCCGATCGTCGGATACGAAAGCAGCATCGTGAACATCCTGCGGCTCTGGGCCTCCCGGGCAACCGAGTCGTTCGATCTGGAAGCGTTCAATCGCGGCGGCTACATCGAGGCCGTGCGCGAGAAGGTGATGAGCGAAACGGTCTGCCAGGTGCTGTATCCCGCCGACGAAACGCAGCAAGGCCGGCATCTTCGACTCGTGCAGCAGTACTTCTTCGTCGCCTGCACCCTGGCGGACATCATGCGACGATACGATCGCGACTACGACACGCTCGATCAGCTCCCGGACAAGGTGAGCCTGCAACTGAACGATACCCATCCATCGCTGGCGGTGGCCGAGATGATGCGCATGCTGGTGGACGAGCGCGACGTGCCCTGGGACCAGGCGTGGGAGATGACCACCGCCATCTGCGGCTACACGAACCACACCCTGATGCCCGAGGCCCTGGAAGTCTGGCCCGTCGCCATGTTCGAGCGATACCTGCCTCGCCACCTGGAGATCATTTTCGAGATCAACCACCGCTTCCTGCAATCGGTCCTGCGGCGATGGCCCGGCGACGACGCGCGCGCCCGGCGAATGTCCCTCATCCAGGAGGACCCGCCCCGGTCGGTGCGTATGGCCCATCTGGCGATCGTCGGAAGCCATAAGGTCAACGGAGTGGCGGAGCTGCACAGCAATCTGGTCCGCACCAAACTGGTCCCGGACTTCGCGGAACTGTGGCCCGAGAAGATGACCAACGTCACCAACGGCATCACCCCGCGACGCTGGCTCAGGATGTGCAACCCCGGTCTCGCCGACGCCATCACCCGGCGGATCGGCGACGGATGGGTCGGCGACCTGGGCCGACTGAAGGAACTCGTCCGCTTCGCCGACGATCCCGAGTTTCAACGCGAGTTCCAGCAGGTCAAGAAAGCGAACAAGGAGCGGCTGGCGGCGCTGGCCCTTCGACTCGGCGTGGGAAGACTGCCGACCGATTCCCTCTTCGACATGCAGGTCAAACGGCTCCACGAATACAAGCGGCAACTCCTGAACATCCTGCACGTGGTCATGCTCTACCAGGAAATGCTGGCGGACCCGGGATCGCGCGTGCCTCGCGTCGTCCTGTTCGCGGCCAAGGCGGCCCCTTCCTACCACCGCGCGAAACTGATCATCAAGCTCATCCACGACGTCGCCCGGACCATCCACGCGGATACGCGGATCAACGGAACCCTGCGCGTGGCCTTCCTGCCCAACTACCGCGTGTCACTGGCCGAGCTCATGATTCCCGCCGCCGACCTGTCCGAGCAGATCTCGACCGCCGGCATGGAGGCTTCCGGAACGGGTAACATGAAGTTCGCGATGAACGGCGCCCTCACCATCGGAACCCTGGACGGCGCGAACGTCGAGATCCGCCGGGCGGTCGGGGAGGAGAACTTCTTCCTGTTCGGCCTGACCGCCGATGAAGTGGCCCAGCGCCGCCGCGACTACAATCCGTGGTACATCTACAACTCCAATCCGGCCGTCCACCGGGCCCTGAACGCGATCGCCGACGGCGAGTTCAACCCGTCCGAACCCGGGCTGTATCACCAGGTCCGCGATTGGCTGACGACCGAAGGCGACCGCTACATGCTCCTGGCGGATATCGAGTCCTACGCCGAAGCCCAACGCCGCGTGGACGCCCTCTGGATCGACCCGGCCGCCTGGACCCGGGCGGCCATCCTGAACGTGGCCAACGTCGGACACTTCTCCAGCGACCGAGCGATCAGCGAATACGCGGAAAACATCTGGGGAATCAAACCCGTCCAACTTCCGCGCCCGTGACACGGACTGTCGTTCTCGCGCACCGGATGGTACCATGCCCCCGCAAATTCACCGGGGCCGGTCGAAGGGACACCGGTCGCGCCGGCGGCGAGCGCAACCATGAGAACACGCAGATCCGACAGGAAACGAAAACTCGATCGAGCGATCGCCTCGACCACGGCCACACCGGGCGGACGCCGAGCCCTGGCCCTCGCTCTTGTGGCGCTTGTAGCGATGACCGCCATCGTCTACGTCCCCGCCATTCAGGGCGGATTCATCTGGGATGACAATGAATACGTCGTCAACAACACCGCCTTGCGGAGCCCCGCCGGGCTGTGGACCATCTGGTTCGAAACCGACCCCGACCGGCGCTTCTACCCCCTCTCGCAATACTACGCCATGGTCTATACCGTCTTCTGGTTCGAGTATCACCTCTGGGGCACCAACCCGCTCGGATATCACCTGGTCAACGTGCTGCTCCACGCCCTCAACGCCGTCCTGCTCGCGCTGATCCTGCGCCGCCTGGCCGTGCCCGGCGCCTGGCTGGCGGCCGCCGTCTTCGCCCTCCATCCGGTCCACGTCGAGTCCGTCGCCTGGATCACCGAACTCAAAAACGTCCTCTCCGGCGCGTTCTTCCTCGGCGCGCTGCTGGCCTACCTGCGCTTCGAGCCGATGGCCCCGACCGCCTCACCCGCCGATCGGAACTGGCGATGCTACGGCCTGGCCCTCGCCCTGTTCGCCTGCGCCCTGGTCAGCAAATCCGTCACCTGCTCCCTGCCGGCGGTCATCCTCCTGCTGCTCTGGTGGAAGCGAGACCGGGTCCGCTGGGGCGACGTCCTCCCGTTGATTCCGTTTTTCGCGGTCGGACTGGCCCTCGGGCTGCTCACCATCTGGATGGAGAAGCAATACGTCGGCGCTCGCGGCCCGGAGTGGGACCTGACCTTCACCCAACGCCTGCTCATCGCCAGCCGGGCGCTGTGGTTCTACGCGGGCAAACTCGTGTGGCCGACGAATCTCACCTTCATCTATCCGCGCTGGCAGATCGATTCCAGCCACGGGTTCAACTACCTCTTCGTGGTCCTGGCCCTGGCCGCCGTCATCGGCCCGGGGCTCCTGCGCCGCCGGCTCGGCAAGGGACCGCTCACCGCCGTCCTGTTCTTCGCCGGCGTCCTGTTCCCCGCCCTCGGCTTCGTGAACATCTACCCGATGC
>JAPKGY010000621.1 GCA_026647385.1 Phycisphaerae bacterium
ATCCATCTCAACCACTTGCTTCGGGAAGGTGTGTTGGTCACGGACAAACAGGGCAGGATCGTGGATGTGAACCCGCAGAAGGGGATGACAGCAATTCGTCGCCGAGCTGGTAGTAGGGGACGCTGCGGGTGTTGAGAAGGTCGTGATGCCAGCAATGTGCCCAGAGGTCCACGTTCGGAAACGCCAGCGCCACCTGGGCGACGTGGCCGAGGCCCGAGGCGAGCAGGCAGAGCCGGGCTTCGTAGTCGGCGAACGCCCGGAAGTGGTCCCAGTACGGCTGCTGATAGCTGATGCCCGGCGTGTAAAACTGCGTGCGCTTCGGCCCGCGAAGCGAGTACTTGTAGCAGATGGGGATCTGCATGTTGATGCCGTTGACGTGCTCCCAGTTCACGAGACGGCACATCTGCTGGAAGGTGAGCCCGTACCCGGACGCGGCGAAGGATTCGCACCAGGCCCGCGGCCGACCCATGAGATGGGCCATTGAAGAGGCATATCGAGGCACGTTCGCGGGCAGCGCGTTCTGGAACGGGTAGATCCAGTCGATGCCCGGGATGTGCATGTTGCGGAAGATCGCCAGCGGGTTGCCGCCCTGCAGGGTGAGCAAAGCCATCAGGCTTTCCTCGACGTGAATGTGCCCGCTGGCGATCTGGCCGCGTTCGTCGCAGAAGCGGTAAAGCTTGCCGAAGTAGTGGTCGCAGTAAAGCCGGTTGCACGTCTGCCAGTAGTGGCAGCGGAACCGCAGTGCCTCTGGCCCGGCGTAATGGAAGAGCAACGGCAGGTTGCGGCGCAGCTCGTACCCGTGCTGCTTCTGAAACGCCTCGGGCAGGTCGGGCGAATAGGGCATGGCGGGAACCCAGGGCGTGAGCGAGCCGGCCGGATAGTTCGCGATCGATATCGAAGGCTCGTCGCTGAAGAAACCGACGATCCTGGCCCCCGGCAGTTTCCTGACGCGCTCGTCATGGGCCCGATACACCAGATCGACGATGGCATCGCCGACCTTGCGGCTCATGAGGTCCGGGTACGGAGCGTTGTTCCACACGTTGCCCGTGGCCACGGTGTAGAACGCGACGACCCACGTGCTCGAAGGAGGCGTCCAGCGGAACCGGCGGCCTTCAATCCGATCGGTGACGTCGGTCAGCGTTTCGGACCGGATGTCGGTCACCTTGGCCTTGTAGGCGACGGCCGCCACGATCGGATCGTCGCCCTCAATCGAATAGTCGATCGGATCCGGGCCGACGAAAAGATGCTTCGATTGCTTGAGGTACTTCCAGGTCAGATCGGGGTGCTGCTTGAGGAGCAGCCCGCCGGCGGTCCCGCTGGGCCAGTCTTCCTCGTCGTACGCCCAGTACTGGATCCCCTCGCGCGCGCAGGCCGAGGCCGTCAGATCGACGACCTTCCACCACCAGTCGGTGAGGAATCTCTCCGGCGATCCGTCGTCGAGGTGTTCGCAGTAGGAGAAAACGCCCCCGCCGCCCTGTTCGCGAATCGAACGAACCTGGTAGTCGATGTCCTCTCGGGTGACCTCATCGTTCGTGCGGAGCAGGAACTGGATGCGGTACTCGATGGGCGGATTCTTGAACATCGCCGCCAGCTCGTCCGCCAGGTTGGGGGGCGAGGGGATGACCGTCGGGCCTGCGGCCACCGCGGACGCTGCGAACAACACACAGGCGGCCAAGCCGCGCGGAATCGCATATCGCATATCAATCTCCTCCTGCCGAGCCGCTCCGTGGCGGGGCGCGGGCTTTGACGGCAGAGCCTCAGTCCTCCATGAGCGGCTTGCCCCGGGTTTCAGGGGCCCAGATCAGGATGAAGAGTCCGAGGAAATAGATGCCGCTGATAATGACCGCACCAACCCGGAACGGATCTCCGATGTCCATCGCTTCGACCGCCGCCCGAATCTGATTGCTGAGCAGCATGACGGCCGCAGCCGAAAGCCGGGCGACGTTGTAGCCGAAGGCCGTTCCGGTCGAACGAAGCCGCGTCGGGAAAATCTCCGGGAAGTACACCACGAATCCGCCCATCACCGAGAGATTGAAGAAACCCATGACCGGCAGCATGACGTAGGCTTTCTGGGCCGAATCAAGCGTCAAAAAGACGTACGCCACGAGCACGAACGAGATGATGAATGCTCCGGCAAACGTGCGTCGTCTGCCGATGCGATTGGAGATCGGTGCAAACATCGCGATGCCCAGGAACCCGCCCATGTCCTGGAACAGGCTGCCGTAGAATTTGACGTTTGTGATCTCCTGCTGGATGCGTCCCGCCTCGGCTTCGGAAAGGCGCTCGAGCCCCCCCGGCGGCGTCAGCGCATGATTGATGAGTTCGGGGGACCAGAACGCGACGCCCCAGACGCCGACGATGCCGGCCGTCGCCATGCAGACCGCCACGATGGTATTGGTTCGCCAGCGGCGGTCGCCGAACATGCTGCGAAGATCGCCCAGTTGCCGTTCGAGGTTTTCACTGGCCGTCTTGCGCGCCTGCTGCCATTGCTGCGATTCCCTGAGCGTCTGAAGCACGACGACAATGAGCAACGCGGGCAGGGCACCCACGAAGAACGCCAGCCGCCAGCCGGACACCCCTTGCTCGCCGATCGTGCCCACCCAGTACGCCCGGTTGGGATCGAACACCTGCGAGCCGATCGCCAGGCCGATCATGTTGCCCAGCACCGACAGTGCCGAGAACAGCCCGAGGCAGGTCGACCGGGAATGTTCGGGCATCGTCTCCGCCACCAGCGTGGCGGCCGCCGCGAATGCGCCCCCGATGCCGCATCCCATGAGGAAGCGGTACAGACAGAAGTCCCACCAGGACAGGGCCAATCCGCACAAACCGGTGAACAGGGAGTAGACCAGGATCGACGCGGACAGGGTCTTGACCCGTCCCCAGCGATCGCCGACGACGCCGAAGAACAGGCCCCCGACCGCCCAGCCGATCATCATGGCCGCCGTCGCGTAGGTCGATCGGCTCGCCATCGATATACCACGGAAAGATGCCCTGGCTGTAAGCGTCGATCAGTCGCTCGATCGAGAGGTCTGCGCCGGCACAGAGCAGGCCGTCGAACTGCCTGAGCGCCCTATCGACCGGAGGAAAGGGCT
>JAPKGY010000622.1 GCA_026647385.1 Phycisphaerae bacterium
CGTCTCATACATGATCTTCGATTTCGTGGTTGAAGAGTAGCCGGCGTTCTCCAACGCCGAGAGATCATGTCAGGCCGAAAGCCTGACCTACAGAACCAACTTTCAGTCGGCCCCACAATCGCCACGACGCTGCCGCCGGGCACCTCGAAGTTGATGTCGTGCAGGACGGGCCGGGCGGGGTCGTATCCGAAGGTGACCTGCTCGAAGCGAACCGAACCGGCCGTGGGAACGAGCGGACGGGCATCCGGCTTCTCGATCACGGTGGGCGGAGCCATCAGGATCTCGTGCAGCCGGCGGGCTGAGACGATCGCGTTTTGATACTGGTCGTTGATGACCGACACCTGCTGGAGCCGGCCGAGAATCGCGCCCATCGCCGAGCCGAGCATGAGCACGTCACCGGCGGTCAGCCGCCCCTTGATGATCAGCACACCGGCCGCCAGGAACAACGTCAGGTGCGAAGCCGTGGCGATGCCCCGCATCACCGGCGTAAAATCGGCGAACAACCGGACGCGGGTCATGACCTTGCCGAAGAAATCGCCGCAGTTCGCCGCGTACCGGGCGATCTCCTGGGGCTCGGTCGCGAAGGCCTTGACCACGTGCACGCCGGCTATGTTTTCAGTAATGATTTCGAGATTGCGGTCGCCCGCATCCATCATTGCCTTCAACGTCGGCTGGGCCTTGCGGCTGAACCGAAGGATGTACCAGGTCCAGACGGGCAACGGGGCAAGCGCCAGCGCCGCCACCCACGGCGAACGCGACAGGAGCAATGCGATATAACCTCCGACAATCAGCACGATCTCCAGGGTGATCAGCACGGATGAGTTGATGAACGCGCGTACGTTCTGCAGATCGCTGAGCGAACGATTGATGAGTTCGCCGGTCGAGATGCGGTCGTGGAAGCCGAAACCCGCCCGCTGGATGCGATCGTAAACCGCCTCCCGGATGTGGAAGACCATCTCCATGCTGAGTCGCGCATTGGTGACCTCGCGCAGGTAGGCGAGCAGGCCGAGCCCGATGGTCACGGCCCCGAGGAGCAGGACGATGCGGCGCAAGGCGGTCGCTTCCGGCGTCCCGCCGGCGATCCATCGCAAAGCCCCCCCTTCGACCGGGCCGTGGATCGAATCGAGCAGCTTGATGCCGTTGACGGCCTCGGCCGTGATGCGGACGGCCGTGATCTCCACACCCGTCCAGAGCGTCAGGAACAGACACGCCAGCACGACCAGAGGTTTCACCGGGCGAAGGAAACTGAACGTCCATCGCAACAATTGACCGTTCGTGACTGCCTGGCTTGGAGGGTACATCGGGCTGGCGCGGGCCGAAACATCGGCCCCCTGGTGTGAAGGTGTATGGGCCTTCCCCCGTATGCCGGGCGGGTCCTTCAACGCGAGCGAACTCAACCGGCTGACTCATTATATCACTCGCGGGGCAACCCGTGTATCCGGAATCCAACGACACGGTTGCGGGCGGACGCATCCGGAAAAGCGCGGGATGGATCGGCGGGCGTGGGTGGCATCGCTCGCTGGCTGGCCCGTGTCCCCTCGCCTCCTCACGGGCAAGCTCCGTCCCGGAGTACCGGTACTGCGCTTGCCCAAGCCACCGTCCGCCGAAACGGTCACGGACCCGGTTGCGGGCCCGCGGCGGTCCGCGTAGGCTGTCTGTCCCCGATCAGCCGCGGTGTTGATCGTCAAACAGGCTGGATACAAAGAAGGATCGAGCGACATGTCGAATACCCGCATGCTTGCATCGGCTCTGGCAACCGTGGCCCTGGCATCCGGCGGCGCGGGGGGGCTGGAGTTCGAGGACCAGATCGTCAACGACGCCATGCCCGGCTGGGAGATCAAAGACGGCCACCAGGACGCCTGGACCCTCGCCGACGGCGTGCTGACCTGCACGGGCAAACATGTCGCCAAGGGCTGGATCGGCACGAAAGGCCACTATACCGACTTCGTCCTCGACTTTGAGTTCAAGCTCCCGCCGGGGGGTAACAGTGGAGTCTTCCTGCGAACGCCCAACGCGGAGTATTCCCCCGCGAACGACCTGGAAATTCAGATCCTCGACGACTACGCGGACAAGCACCAGAACCTCGAGCCCGGCCAATACTGCGGTGCCCTCTACAAGTTCTGTCCGCCGTCCAAACGGGTCACCAATGCAGCCGGCGAGTGGAACCATATGCGCGTCACAGCCGTCCAGCAGGCCATCCAGGTGATGCTCAACGACGTGGTCATCGTCGATACCGAGAAAAGCGAGCACCCGGAACTGGCCGCCCGGTCGCCTCGCGGTGCGATCGGGTTCCAGAATTACGGGGACAAAGTGCAGTTCCGGCGGATCAAGCTGGCGGACATTGCCAAGGATCGCGAGATCCGCAGCCGATGGTTCCGCGACGCGAAATTCGGGATGTTCATCCATTGGGGGATCTACGCCGTCCGCGGCGAGGGCGAGTGGATCATGAACGTGGCCAAGGTTCCGGCGGCCGAATACGAGAAGCTCGCCCCGCGGTTCAACCCGGTCAAGTTCAACGCGGCTGAATGGGTCAGCCTGGCCAGGCGCGCGGGCCAGAAGTACATGGTGATCACGTCGAAACACCACGACGGCTTCGCGATGTTCGCGACCGCGGCGGGGCCGTACAACATCGTCGAGGCCACGCCCTACAAACGCGACCCGATGAAGGACCTGGCGGCGGAGTGCGCCAAACAGGGTATCCGCTTCGGCTTCTACCACTCGATCATGGACTGGCACCATCCACACTTCACCGCCGCGCCGGAGTGGGACCTCGAAGCCCGCCAGGATTACGTGCCCGTTTTCCTGAACTACATGGATTACATGCAGACCCAACTCCGCGAGTTGTGTACCAACTACGGACCGATCTGCATGTTGTGGTACGACGGAGGGTGGCGCGGGCAGTTCCCGGCTCATCGAACCCGGATGCGCGAGATCAACGCGATGATCCGCGAGCTTCAGCCGCAGATCCTGATCAACAACCGCTCGGTGATGCCCGAGGATTTCACGACCCCGGAACAGTTCGTCCCTCCGACCGGCGTGCTCGGACCCGATGGCCGACCCACCCTGTGGGAGAACTGCATCACCCTG
>JAPKGY010000623.1 GCA_026647385.1 Phycisphaerae bacterium
GGCTGGGGGTCGCCTTCCTGACATTCGCGCTCGGGCGCGTAATAGAGGTCTTCGGGCAATCCGTTATCTTCGAGCCATCCCCTTCCGTCGCCGCTCTCGAGCCGATCGTGACACCGGTAGCAGAGGGCATAAGCCCGGGCGCTTTCCGACGTGTAGTCCTGCGTCGAGTAGTTTTCGATGAGCAACGGTTCATAAATCGAACCATGAGGCCCGGCCTGGCCGCCGCCTGGACGGCTCGACGCTTCATCGGAGTTGTGGCAGTCGGTACACTTCATCACTGATCCGACGCGCCACGGCGGACGCAGGCTGACGACGTCGCGGTTGTTCCGGGGGCCGACGACCGGGTGGAACGACGGGTTCGTCGGGAGCAGTTCGAGGCGGACGTTGGTCTGGTGGATCACCCGGTTGATCCCGGTCCTCCGCTCGCGGGTCAGGCTGTCAGCGTGGCACTTGAAGCAGATCTCGTATTCATGGCGGGCTCGTTCGACGGGCCGACCGAACAGGTTTAACCCGGATACGTACCGCAACGGGCCGTTGACCCAGGCGAGCGACGGCTGACCCGGGCGATCGAGCATGTCGGGCGCGGCGGCGTGCGGGTTATGGCAGTCGGTGCAGGTGACGTGCCGGCGCATCGTCCGCGGGTCCTCGTTCGGATCGTGCCGGCCGGTGGATAGCTCGACCGGGTGCCGGCTGGGTTTGCGGATTTCGCCCGCGATGTTGGCCCGGGCGACGCTCCCGTTGTGACAGTTGATGCAGTTGTCCTCGTCGCGGCGGAATCGCAGGAGTCGCTCGCGGCCGTCGGCTGAATGGATCTTGTGACAACTGGTGCAGGCGTTGTCGGCGACGGTGTCGTGAGGAAGTCGTTCGCGCGGATCGACCGCCCGACCGCGGACGGCCCTGGGACTGACCGAGTGGCTGCACGTCCACCAGCCGTCCATCTGGTGGCAGGACAGGCAGATCGCCGACCGGACATCGGTGATTCGCAGGAAGTGGCCGAGGTTATTGTTGTGCGGATCGTGACAGGTCGTGCAGTGCATTTCGCCGTGCTTGCCGAGCGGAAGCTCGCGCGAAACCAGCTCGGGATTGCGGATCTGGCGATCGCGGGCAGCCAGCGCCCGATCGTATCGGAACCCGATCGGGTGATCGTCGGAAAGATCGGTGGTCAGGTCGGTCGGACCGGGGCCGATCGTTCGTTTGCTCATCGCGACGATCTCCTCGGGGCGGCTGGCGAGCAGGCCGATCGCCAGGGAACCGTCGTGGCAGCTCAGGCACATCTTCGACGGACCGCCGGGCTGATCGATCCGCGCGTCCGTCGTGGAACTCTCGTAGATGCGGTAAACCATCGGGGGCATGTGCCGGTTCCACAACGGCTGTTGGCCCGTGCTGTTGTGCGGCGCGTGGCAGAAGATGCAGACTTGTTCCTCCTCGATCGCGTGGATCCTGCCCGGTCCGCTCGTGCTCAGGTCGTGGGGCGAGCCCACGATGCTTTGCCGGCCGACTGCGTCACTCCGGTCGGCCTGGCCCCGGGTGGCCGTGCAGCACAGGAGCGTCGTCGCGGCGATCGTTAATGTCCGGTATGCGTTGTTCATGACGGCATCAACTCGAACACCTGGACGCGGCGGTTGTAGCTGTCCGCGATCCACAGCCTTCGTTTCGCATCGATGCACAGGCCCGCCGGCAGGCAGAACTCGCCCGGCTCGCGGCCCTCATGCCCGATGACCAGAAGCAATTGCCCCTGCGGGGTAAAAGCCTGCACGTTTTCGAAATGGGCGTCGACCACCCACAAATGCCCGTCCGGATCGAACGCGATTCCCTTGGGCAGGGCGAAGTCGCCCGGTGCGTCGCCTTTTTGGCCGAACGTGCCCAGCGGCGCGCCGTCCGGCCCGAGGCGCTGCACGCGAAAGTTCAGCGAGTCAGCCACCGCGATCGTCGGGCCCGGCCCGCAGGCGACGTGCGACGGCGTGTTGAACTGCCCCGGGCCGCTGCCTCGCGATCCGAACTGCAGGACCGGCGTCCCCCGGCGGTCGAAGGCGAGAATCTCATGGGTTCCCGTGTCGGCGACGTAGAACAGATCGTTCTCCGGGCAGTAGGCCAGACCCGCCGGCCTTTTCAACGCGTCACCGCCAACCCAGCGCGACGTGCCCGATGGTTCGATGATCGCCAGCGCGTGCAGCTTGGCGTCCGCAACCCAGAGGGTATCGCCCGCCCAGGCGACTGCGATCGGGCACTGGAACCGTTGCGGCGGCGCACCGGCTGCGTCCTTGCGGTCATAGCGAAGGCCCGCCCAATCGAGCATGTGGACGCACGCACCACCCGTGTCCGCGACGGCCGCGCGCTGGCCGTCGGGATCGACCGCCACGGCGTGCGGTGTGACGAACATCGAAGCCGGTTTCGGGCCGTAGAGGAACTCATTCCAGGATTCCCCGACGCTCTTGTCACGCGGCCGAAAGTCCGTGCTTCCCCGGATCTGTCCAAGGAAACGTACCCGCGGCTGATCCGGCGGCGTGGGCCAGACGATCGGTGGATCGGGCGGCGCGAGCGGGTGTACCACCTGGCTGCAACCGATGGTCCAGGCCGTGGTCGCGAACAGCAGCCCGCAGCCCGCCGCGATCGCAGCCGAGCGGTTGTTTCGCCCGCCCGCCTCACGGGTGCCGGATTGTGCCGAGATCATTTGCGTCACTGTACACCCTCCCGGCCGGGCAGCAAATGCGTCAGGTTGCGCCGCACGTTGAGGTAGAGCCCGAACCCGCTGTCACGGTTGTCGACGATCGACAGCAGATCGTACTCGACGGTGAGTTCCACCGTCAGGTACCCGCGCACGATCTGCAGGCCGCACTCCAGGTCCAGTCCGTGGACGGTGCCGCGTTTCGTATCGTCCTCGAAACGATACCCAAGTCCGTTGTTGAGCGACAGCCACTCGCTGATGCGCACGGAGTCCTTCGCGTCGACGTCGAACCACCACACGCGCCGTCGATCGTATCCGCCCTCGAACCCGTAGCGAGACAGCCGCCCGCCCGGCCAGACGCCCAACAGTTCTACTGCTATCGGCCGGACCAGATTGACGCGCGCCGTGCGGCTGTCGATCGC
>JAPKGY010000624.1 GCA_026647385.1 Phycisphaerae bacterium
GAACTGTATCCGTTCGACATCGTCTATGTCCCGAAATCGGGCATTGCCCGCGCCAACCAATTCGTGGAATGGCACCGAAATACGAGCATGCGTTGCCGGCCCTGCTGCGGGACGCGGGCTACTTCACGTTCGGGATCGGGAAGATGCACTTCCATCCGCAGCGTTCGCTGCACGGTTTCCTGATGACGCTCCTGGACGAGTCCGGCCGGGAGGAGACGCCCGAGTTTCGCAGCGACTATCACTCGTGGTTCTACTCGTTGGCGCCGACGCTCGATCCGGACGCGACCGGCATCGGCTGGAACGACTATCGGGCGGCGCCTTATGCCCTGCCGGAGGAACTCCACCCCACCCGATGGACGGGGGACGTCGCGGTGAACTTCCTGAAAGCGTACGACCGCAAGGAGCCGTTCTTTCTGAAGGTATCCTTCGAGAGGCCGCACAGCCCGTACGATCCGCCGCCGCGCCTGGCGAAGATGTACGAGCACGCGGACGTGCCGCCCGCGGCCATTGGCGACTGGTCGGCCCGGTACGCTGAAGGAACCGACCCTTCCGACTACAACTCGTGGCACGGCGATTTCGGGCCGGAGCAGGCCGTCAAGTCGCGCCGGGCCTATTACGGTTCGATCACCTTCATCGACGAGCAGTTCGCCCGAATCCTCAAGGTGGTCGAGGATCGGGGTTGGCTGGACAACACGCTCATCCTTTTCATCGCCGACCACGGGGATATGCTCGGCGACCATCACCTCTGGCGCAAGACGTATGCCTTCGAGGGTTCGACACGGATTCCGCTGATCGTCCGCTGGCCCAAGAGCGTGGATGCCCGCCGGGGCCAGGTTCTCGATCAACCGGTGGAGCTGCGCGACGTGCTGCCGACGTTTCTGGACGCAGCCGGCGTCGCATTTGAGGAAAAGCAGTTCGATGGGCGGAGTCTGATGCATCTCGTTCGAGGCAAGACGGAAGGCTGGCGGCCGTGGATCGATATGGAGCACGCCCAATGTTACCCCGGCGCGGGTTACTGGAACGCACTGACCGACGGAAAGATGAAGTACGTCCATTACGGATCGGACGGGCGGGAGTATCTGTTCGATCTGGTGAGCGATCCGCGGGAGTTGCACAACCTCGCGGACGACGTTCGGCACGAGGAGGCCTTGAAGACCTGGAGGCAGAGGATGGTCGACCATCTTTCGGAGCGCGGCGAGCCCTTCGTCCAGGACGGGAAGCTCGTGGCTCCGCGTCCGAACATGTTGTACAGCCCGCACTTCCCGAAGGCGACCGAGACGCCCCCTCCGCCTCGAAGCAAGAAGAGTGCCGCGCGCCAGGCGATCGACGATCTCGTGCCCGCCAAGCCCCGGTAGGAACCGTGGCATCGGCCTCCTGCCGATGCATTCACGGCCAGGTCGCCACGGCGACTCACCCGCGGAGGGGGAGAGGGGGACAGTTCCCATTTCGCGGCAGGTGTTGGACGTACCGAGCCAGCTGGGTGCCACAGGCCAGCCCTTGTCCCGGCGAAATGGGGACAGTCCCCGGGCTTCTCAGCCACCCACTGATACCTCAAACGGAAGGGGCCGGGACCCCTCAGGCGGATTCCCGGCCCCTTCGCTTTTCCATCGCTGCCGTGCTTACTTCCAGCAGCGGCCGCACCCCCCCTTCCGGGTGGTCTTCTTGGCGGCTTTCTTCTTCGCTTTCTTCTTAGCCATGGCGAATCTCCGTAGCCAGGAACTCTCCCGCGTGACGCAGGCGGGATATCGCGCCGAAAAGCATACGCCGCAGCGAGGGAACTGCAAGCCGAGACCGGATTCGCGCGAGGAAAGCCTTGCAATGGAGGCCCGATGGTCCTAAAGTCTCGCAAATCGGGACCGGTGACTTCCGCTCACCACGCCTCGTGGCGATTCCGTTTTTCCCGAGCTCATTACTGGGAGATGATGTCGATGTCCGACCAGACCGCTTACCGTTTTGACACCCGTTGTCTTCACGCCGGCCAGGCACCCGACCCGATCACCGGGTCACGGGCCGTGCCGATTCACGCGACCAGCAGCTATGTTTTCAAGAGTACGGACCACGCGGCCAACCTGTTCGCGCTCAAGGAATTCGGCAATATTTACAGCCGCTTGATGAACCCCACGTGCGACGTGCTCGAACAGCGGATGGCTGCCCTGGACGGCGGCGTCGGCGCGTTGGCGGTATCGAGCGGACAGGCGGCCATCACCATCTCCATCCTCACGATCTGCCACAGCGGACAGAACTTCATTTCCGCCACGAGCCTGTACGGCGGAACCTGGACCCTGTTCACGCAGACGTTCGCCAAGCTGGGGGTGGAGGTCCGGTTCTTTGACCCGGCCCAGCCGGAGTCGCTCCGCAAGCTGGTGGACGAGAATACCCGCTGTGTCTATCTTGAGACGCTCGGGAACCCCAAGAACGACGTGCCCGATTTTGCGACAGTGGCCAGGATCGCCCACGATCTGGGCTTGCCGGTCGTCTGCGACAACACGGTGATGACCCCGTACCTGTTCCGGCCTTTCGAGCACGGGATCGACATCGCGGTCTACAGCTGCACGAAGTTCATCGGCGGGCACGGGCTGCACATTGGCGGGTGCATCGTTGACTCGGGCAAGTTCGACTGGACGCTCGCGGCGGGCAAGTGGCCCGAGTTCACCGCCCCCGACCCGTCGTACCATGGGATGGTCTTCGCCGAGGCCCTGAAGCCCTTCGGGAACATCGCGTTCATTATCAAGTGTCGCACGCATCTGCTGCGGGACATGGGCAGTTGCATGAGCCCGTTCGCCGCGTTCCTGTTCCTGCTGGGGCTGGAGACGCTGCACGTGCGAATGCCCCGGCATTGCGAGAACGCGCTGGCCGTCGCCCAGCACCTGGAGAAGCACCCTGCGGTGGAGTGGGTCAACTACCCCGGGCTCCCGAACCACCCGTTCCACGCCAACGCCAAGAAGTATCTGCCGCTTGGCTGCGGGGCGATTCTCGGGTTCGGCATCAAGGGCGCACCCTGGCCCAGTTTCTCGAGAATTCTGTAATGCGAAATGGTTTCGCAGATCATCAATCAAGCAGCGAGGTGCACAGCGAGCCTCGTGC
>JAPKGY010000625.1 GCA_026647385.1 Phycisphaerae bacterium
ACGGTACCGGCCCACTTGGGCAATTGCAGGATCGGGGTCAGATCGTAGGTCGTCTTGAGGGCCAGCTCGTCGCCGGCCAGGAAGAAGCCGTGCTTGTAATAGCTTCCCTGGGCGGCCTGCTTCCACGACGGCGTGACCGTCAGACCCTCGACGCCGGGGATCGCGAAATCGTGGCTGATGCCCCACTCCATCCACACGCCGGGAAAAGCCCCGACGTCGTGGGCGAACAAGAAGAACGGGTTCAGCACGCCGTCGTCGTTGTTGGGCAGGAGCGATTTCCACATCCAGGCATCGTTGTGCGCGAACTTGATGTTCCACTCTTGCGAGGCGTTGTCGTTGTTATTGCCTCGCTCCCGATCCTGGCGGAGCACGTAGCCGAGGTTCAGGTAATTGTAGAAAACGTAACCGAGGGTCACGTCGGTGGCGATCGGATCGATGGCGTGGCTCCACCAGATCGTGTAGTCGACCTCCTGGCAATTCTGGCCGCCTTCCTCGGGGTTGAGCTGCTTCTGGGCGGCGTACCATTCAAACCAGGCGTCGAACCCGAGCGTGCCCCAGTCGCCCTGGCCAAGCGAACTCAGATCGTATCCGATGGACACGGTCAACTGATGGTTCGGCTTCTCCCGCCCTTCACCCCGGTACTCCGAGAGGTTGAGCCCTCGAAAGACGTAATCCGAATACAGGGCATAGGTCAGGCTGAAGCTGACCGGACACTGCGGTTCCTCGGTCCCGGTTTCCTGTTGGACCTGAGCGCGAGTCGCGATGGGCTCGGAGGGTTGGGCCGGCGCGGGCGCGGCGTCGTTCGACTGCCCCTGGGCGGCGGTATCCGCTCCCACGGCCATCGTCGCGCCGAAACCCAGCGCCAAAGCCATCGCGAGGCATGCGGAGATTCTTACGGCGTCATCCACGGCAAAGACCCTCCTTTCGAGGGAAAGGCCGCGCAGCAGCACACCGGCGAAGCTCGCCGGCGCAGCCCGCCGGGCCTCTCAAACCATCGAAACCGGACAACGTCAAATTTGAACGCCGCCGCCGGTGGCCGCGCCGAGTACCGCATTGATCACGCCGAAGATGCCCCGGTTCACGATCTCGCCCCACTTGCCCGCCCAGAAGTTGTCCGGCAGGCAGGAACCAGTCATGAGCGTTCCCCCCAGCGTCACAAAGGACATCACCTTCAGAAACACCCGCGTCCTCATCATCTCGATTCTCCTTTACACAAAAAACCTCGCCCTTTGACGGGCGGTAGCCCTTCTTCCCAGTCCCGAGGACTACCATGTACCCCACGGATCCCGCCCAACGCGTCACGCCCGCGACGGCGGATCCCGATACTCTGATCGCACATGCATATGAACACAACAGCCCGGGCGGTCGCTTCCATGCCAGCCGAGCTTTGTCACGAACCGAAGGGAAAGGGGGTTGCTCTCCCGATCCCGCGCGCCCACGGGAATTAGATCGGAGAGGACTCTCCCTATGACTGAGGTGAAATGGTAGCCGAAAAACCCGAACATTACAAGCCCGGAAGAAGAAAAAAGTTAGTATCAGACCTGCTTACGTTGTCGCCCGGGCATCGCATCGGCAGGACGGCACTTTTACCGAGGGTAATAGACGAAAACAGTCAGGGCTGATTCCGTCAGGTCGCTCACCGCGGAATCAGCCCCGAACCTTGCCCCCTCGCTGTGGGAAAATCCCGTGCTAACCGACCGCCAGTCGCGGCAGGCCGGCCTGCTCGGCGGCGGGACTTCTCCGGACTGGATCGGTCCCCAATCCCGCCGACGCGTGGTGGACCGTCTCGATCAGCGGCAGAGCCGGCGACGCGGATTGGCCCGCCCGGCCGCTCAGTCCCAATTGTTCCTCGATCTTTCCGACGATGTCGCGCAGACGCTCCTGACTCAGGCCCGCCGGCGTCTGCCTCCTGACCCATTCGTCGGCTTGAAACATCTTTTCGATTTTCCGATTGGCCAGGATGACGGTCGAGTGATTCTTGTCACCCATAAAACGGCCGATCTCCGGAAAGCTCATCTCCGTGTGCTTTCTCGCGAGATACATCGCAATTCCGCGCGCCAGCGCGATCGTCCGTGTTTTGCGCGATGTATGGAGATCGGCCGGGGTTAGACCAAAATAGGTCGCGACCGTCTGATCGATCTCTTCGAGTCCGAGCGACCGGCGGCTCCGCTCGATATGGTCGGCCAGCGCCCGCCGGGTGAGGGACAGGCTGATCGGCTGGTGTGCGACCATGCTGAACATGGCCAGCTTCAACAACGCACCTTCCAGCTCGCGAACGTTGGAGGAGAGGTGCTCGGCGATGTACGCGATCACGTCCTCGGGCACGTGCTGACCGGTCCTGGCCGCCCGCCGACGAAGGATTTCGCATCGCATCGCGAAATCCGGCACCTCGAGGCGAACGACCATGCCGGCCATGAATCGGTTGATCAACTGGTCGCTGAACTGCCCGATCAGCTTCGGGTGAGTGTCCGACGTCAGGAT
This sequence comes from Phycisphaerae bacterium, assembly GCA_026647385.1. Lineage (GTDB taxonomy): Bacteria > Planctomycetota > Phycisphaerae > UBA1845 > PWPN01 > JAPKGY01. The sequence goes on from JAPKGY010000625.1 coordinate 2,482, forward strand.
GATTCGCCGCCGGCGACCGTCGATCGCGTTGAACGTGTGCAGGAATTCCTCCTGGGTCGCCCGTTTGTTCGCCAGGAAGTGGACGTCGTCGATGATCAGAACGTCCACGTGGCGGTAGCGCTGGCGGAATGCCTCGCCCCGATTGGATCGGACCGACAGCACGAAATCGTTGGTGAATTCGTCCCCGGTGGTGTACAGCCAGCGGACGTCCGGGTGTTTCTCGGCCAGCTCGTTGCCCAGCGCCTGGACGAGGTGCGTCTTGCCCAGCCCGCAACCGCCATGAATAAACACGGGGCTGTACGCCTCCGCTCCGGGCTCCACGATTCGCCGAAGAGCCGATACCGCCAGCTCGTTCGCGGGCCCGACCACCAGGTCGTCGAACCGTCCGCGCAGCTTCCGCGCGGGCGGCACACCCTCCCGCCGGTATTGGCGCGCGACACGCTCCGCGTTGTTGGCGATGTAATCCGCCTGCGAATTGAGCTGCCGCTTCTTGAGCGAACTCAACAGCTTCGGATCGACGACGAAGGAAACCTGGTGGTCGACTTTCGTCACTTCGCGAGCCGCCTCCGCAAGCTGCTCGGCGAAATTGCGCTCG
>JAPKGY010000626.1 GCA_026647385.1 Phycisphaerae bacterium
TGAATTGTTCCTCTGATACCACCGGTCCAATATCTGTCCCTTTGTCCATTGGGTTACCAATCTTCATTTTCTCAATTTTGGTTTTCAGCCTTGCAATGAAATCATTGTAAATAGTCGTCATCTTTGACGCGATTGAAGCAACTGCAACCCGTCGGCACCCCGGCGGCGTATCCGGTATAGCAGATCTGGAACAGTCCGAAGTCGTCCTGGTCGACGTCGCCGTCCAGATCGGCGTCGGCGAACGGATACGGGCAGCAGTGGACCAGGGCGCACATCGAGTTCGCGCCCTGCCATCGGCCGCCGCGAGCGATGCAATCGCCCTCGGTCAGATAATTCAGGCAGGAATTATCCGGTAAACAGCAGGCCCCGAACACGGGTATCACCGCGCCTCCGTGCAGGACGAAATCGTCGAACTCGACCGCCCAGCCCGTGGGGGTGTGGAGGCAGTTGCGGGCCGTCCCGGACTCGCAGGTCGACCAGGAATCGGCGCCGGCCAGCGCGCAGCCCGGCCCGACGCCCCCGCGGATGCGATCGAACGAGCCGAGGTAGGCGCGGGGGATGTCATCCATCTCGCTCGTCACGTAGTAGCTGGCGCCGTTGATCGCCGACTTGAACAGGGCGGTGTGCTCGACCTTCAGCGTGTTCGCCTTGATCGTGAGCTTGACCAGGTTATGGCCTTTGCCCGCGTTTTCTCCGCCCGCCCAGGAAAAGTCTCCCGGGGTGTAAACGTCCTGCGGGGGCGGCATGGGCGCGCCGTCCTTGGGGGTCACCGAGCCCGTGCTGGCAGCCGGGTTGTCGCTTCTCAGCGTCCACCAGAGTTGGCCGTCGAACAGGGCGAGGTGGTAGTTGATCGGTCCGTGGGCCTGGACCCCGCAGTGACACGGATCGGGGTCGAGCATGGCCATCGCGCCGATGGCGATGGCCTGATGCACCGGCGGCGGGTTCGTCTCCACCGGAGGGCAGAAAGCCGGAAGAGGCATATCCGGGTTTCCCTGGGCGCACATAATCTGGAAAGGCCCCTGGTTGATGGCCGGGGAGCAATACGTGGCGCAGTTCGGGCCCCAGGCGAAATCGGTGTTCGCCCGGTTCATGTGCGTCTCGTCACCGAACGCCACTTCCATGTAACCGCTGGTCCAGAACAGCTTGCCGGCGCCCGTGCCAGCGAAAAACTCCATGACCAACGGCGCGGAATCCATGGCGAACACGACGGAACTCGACGTTCCGAAAGCCAATCCGATCAGTCTGTGCAGATCCAGAACCGGCGGGCCTTCCAGCTGGGTCCAGTCGCGGACCGTCTGCTGGCCGATGTCGATCTTGCTCGGGTACTTGCCGGCCTGGGGCGGCGAATAGACCAGAGCCTGATCGTCCTGCAAGGTGAAGGTCGTACCGCACGGCATGCCCGTGGCTTCGTTGGTCGAGGTCGAGTACCACACCGTCCGCATGATCGGATTGCCCGTGGCTTTGTCGGCCTCCGGGCATTTGGGGTCGCCCGGGAAGCCCCCGGCAGCGCAATAGGTGTCGAAATCGTCGCAGAAGATCTCGTGGGGGTAGCCGGACGGACAGTTGACCGCGAACGTCGCGGCCGGCCCGATGGTGATAACGGCTGCAAGAAGAATGATCCCGCGCATGGTTGACCTCCCTGACGGTCCCTCTGAAATGATCCTGAACGACCGAGTGTGATCGTGCGGTATCAACAGGCCGCGCGCGGCCTTTGCTTTCGGTCGAGGTCCCAGGATCGCGCACGGTCAGACAGAACTGCCTCCGCTGTGAGTATTCTACCGCTTCCGAGGACCGCGTGTCCACGCCCGAGTCACTTTTTTGCGGTCGGCGGTCTCCAGGCTCGCTGATGCGAAAACCAAGCCCTCGCCGGGCCGGCCGCGCCCCGTTTTCCTGTTCGAGTGGGATGGTCCGTGGTGGCGGCGGAAGCAGGTGCCTGGGGGGCTACTGGACGGCGTAAAGGCGGAACGGGCGCGGCCCACCCGCGGGGGGGCATCGGTCCGTGTTTGCGTTTTTTTCGGGGAAAATGGAGCCGACGCGATTCGAACGCGCGACCTTCTGCATGCCATGCAGACGCTCTCCCAACTGAGCTACGGCCCCGGCGAAACTCTGCCGTTCGGTTTTATCGCCCCGGTCAATGCGACCGGCGGGGCCTGCCCCGCCGATCGGGATTCATTAGACCCGGAAATCCGGCCGGCGTCAAGCGCGGCGCGAAAAGGCCTCACTGCTCGGCGAAGATCGCGCGGTCGCGGAACTCCTTGGCCCGTTCGATGAGTTCGGGGCGATTGACCGCCTTGGCCGGCTCGAGCGCGAGTGAGACCTCGCGGTGGTCGGTGATCGTGTAGGGCGTGAGGAGTTCGGCGAAGAAATCGAACGGCGGGACCTGGTACCAGGGCGCGTCGATCCGATGGTGAGTGTGCAGTGTTTCGCAGCCGTCCTTGCGGCACACGATGTCGTAATCGCCGTACCAGGTGAAATCGACGGTGACCGGACTGGTGCCCACGAGTTCATCGTTGAGATGGACACGGGCGCCCTCGGGCTCGGTGCGAATGGTCATCGTGCGGCGGACGCAGCCGAGCGGCAGGGCGGTCACCAGTATCAGCACGATGGCCGCCACTCGACAGCCGGTGCAGCGCGCGTTCATGGTTTCACCTCGATGATCTCCGCGGACATCTGCTGGGTGTCCGCGACCGCGATGGTACCCCGTCCGGTCACCCATCCGCAACATTCGCCGGGATTGATGTACAGCTTGCGGTCGCGCAGCTCGTTGACGATTTCGTGGCTGTGGCCTGTGACGATGATGTCGGCCGCCGCAATGTCCCTGGCTTCGCACCAGTCGATGCTGTGGTGGAGCAGGATCCGCTTCCCGCCGGCGTCGACGAAAACGGGGCCGTCCTGGATCTGCGGGAGCAGGGTCTTGAGCCCCTTGCGTTCGCCGTCGTTGTTGCCGTACACGATGTGGAGCGCCCCGGTCCAGGTGAGCGATGGGTCTTGGCTGACGGGATGGGTCAGCAATAGCGCTCTGCTTTCGGCGCGATGACCGATTCTGATCGGTATTCTCGCCCTCCACACGGTCC
>JAPKGY010000627.1 GCA_026647385.1 Phycisphaerae bacterium
AGAAGCCGTCGCGCCACTTCCAGACCTCGACGTTGGCCCCGCCCCCGACCGCCGACGGTCCGGAGACGAAGAAGTACTCGGACGGCGTTACGGTGACAGGTTCAATCAGATGCACGCAGCCGCCGTCGCCCGGGCGGCGGAACTGGACATGGGCGTGTTCATCATCAGTCCCAACGAGAAGGGGGGTATGCTGTTCAGACCGACCGAGACGCTCCGCAGGCTTTCCGAGCCGTTTCATCCGATGCACCTCAATCAGCGCTGGCTGTTGAGCGACCCGCGGGTCCACACCCTGTCGGTCGGCCCGGAGACGCCCGATCAACTCGACCTGCATATGGCTGTCGCCGATCGGGTCGGGCCGCTGACCCCGGCGGAGCAGGCTGCCCTCGATCGCTGGACGCACACGCGACGTCAGGCCCTGGGGACGGACTTCTGCACCGAGTGCCAACAATGCCTGCCGTGCCGAGTGGGGATCGACATTCCCGAACAGCTCCGTTTGCGCAATCTGGCCCTCGCCTTCGATATGACGGAGTACGGCAGTTTCCGGTACAACCTCATGGACGGCAGCTACGACTGGTTCCACGGCCCGAGCGGCGATCACTGTACCGCGTGCGGCGATTGCCTGCCGCGCTGTCCGGAGAAGCTGGACATTCCGCGTCTGATTTTCGACACCCACGACCTGCTCAAGACGGCCACCGGCCGGCGCTTGTGGGCGTGAGGAGAATCACGTTTGTACCGCGGCGGCCTGCTTCCCGGTCGCTTTCATCCGGGCTGTTTTGTCGTGTGTTCGGTCCCGGTGCGTATCCGCGCCGCGATCGCGTTCGCGTACGGATGCTTCGTATCTCGAAGCCAGGACAGGATCTGGTGCGTCATTCGATCGACGGGGGCTTTGTGTTCCGCGACCGAAGCGAGGTTGTTCATCTCCCCGGGGTCCGCTTTGAGGTCATACAATTCGTCCAGGTCGTCGTTGGTCACAACGCCGTGGTTGTGGGAATACCTGCCGGTGAGCATGCATGCCCGGGACGGACTGCACGGGAATGCGGCGATAAAGAACTGCCTGAAGACACAGCCGTCGCGGGCCAGCGTATCGAGCGCGGGCGTGCGGATCCCGGGGTTTCCGTAGGCTCCGACGCAACTCAGGGGTTGCTGGTCGGTCATGATGTACAGAATGTTCGGCCTGGCTTGGCCGGTTTTTTCCGCGGCCCCGATGGCGGCTCCGGAAGCAAGCAGGACGGCGAGTGTCGTGGTCTCGATGACGGCTCTGGTGCAAAGCCCCCGCGGCATTGGTTCGACCTCCAAAGGGAAAAGCCAATCGGAAGGGGAGTGGTCAGCCGGCGCGTCAGAGTACGCAGTCGGCCGACGTACGTCAAAGCCGCGCAGGGATCGGGTAGAGCGCACGGCCGGCAAGCACTCGCCCGTGGGCCCGATCGAGACGACCCTGTCGCAAGATGGAATGGTCCAAGAGTGACCGAAGGCCCGGCCCGATGCCTGAAAGAGCCTCTCCGGCGTTCGTATGCGAGGCCTCGAGCGGCGCACGCTCGGAAAGCACCTTTGTGGTTCGGGGCGTAATGACGAATCGGCTCGGATGGGCTAGAATAGGCGAGTGCTCTCCAAGGGTGTGGCGATGAAGAAGCGTGTCTATCTTGAGACAATGGGCTGCCAGATGAACGTGCTCGACAGCGAGCTCGTGATGGGGCAGCTTCATGCGCTCGGGTACGAGCCGACGGACGACATCGCCGAGGCGGATCTCGTTCTGCTGAACACGTGCAGCGTCCGCCAGCACGCCGAGGAGAAAGTCTACAGCCGGCTTGGCGAGGTCGGTCAGGCCCGGCGGCGCAAGCCGGGGATGGTGGTCGGGGTCATTGGCTGCATGGCTGAACGCGACCCCCAGACGATCCGCGATCGGGCCCGGCACGTTCAGATCCTCTGCGGGCCGGGCAACCTCAACGAACTGCCGGAGCTCATTCGCCAGGTGACGGAAGTCGGCGGGCCGGTGACCGCCCTGGAACACGACCACTCCCGGCGAGTGCCGAAGCACTCGCGGACCGTCGATTACGACGCGATCGAATCGCTCGATCTGTCCCGGACGGTGCTGCCCGGCGGAAGTGTGCTGCAGTCGTACGTGCGCGTGCAGCGCGGCTGCGACAAGTTCTGCTCCTACTGCGTGGTCCCCTTTACCCGCGGCCCGGAGCGCAGCCGGCCGCCGGCCAACATTGTCGCCGAGACCCGGCGGCTCGCGGAACTCGGTGCCCGGGAGATCACGCTCCTCGGCCAGACGGTCAACAGCTATTCGTATGCTGAAAATGGCTCCATTATCCGCCTGTCGGATCTGCTCCAACGGGTCAACGACGTGCCCGGGATCGAGCGCATCCGGTTCGTTACCAGCTTCCCCGGCGATTTCACGGACGACATCCTCTATGCGATGCGCGATCTGCCGAAGGTGTGCGAGTACCTGCACATCCCCGCCCAGAGCGGCTCGAACAGCGTGCTCCGACGGATGAAGCGGCAGTATACGGCCGAGCAATACCTCGAGCTGATCGAGCGGGCAAGGGAAATCGTGCCCAACATCTCGTTGGCCGGCGACTTCATCGTCGGCTTCAGCGGCGAGACCGAGGCCGAGCATGCCGACACGCTCAAGCTCATCGAGAAAGTGCGGTACAAGAGCCTGTTCGTGTTCAAGTATTCGGAGCGCCCGGGGACGGTGGCTGAGCGCCGCCTCCCCGATGACGTGCCCGACGAGGTCAAGAATCGTCGGCATGCCGAACTGACCGCGTTGCAGCATCAGGTTTCGCTGGAGCACCACCGAGGGCTCATCGGGCAGACCGTCGAGGTCCTGGTCGAGGGTTACAGCAAGGCGGCGGTCAAAGCCCAATTGGCCGAGCAGAACCTCGCCCCGCAAATCCCGTGGCGCAAGGCGGACCAGCTCACCGGCAGAACCCGCGGCGATGAGATCGTCGTGTTCACCGGGCCGGAGTCCCTGGTCGGCCGGCTCACCCGCGTGCTGATCACCGACGCCACGCCGCTCACCCTGCACGGCGAGCTGCCGAACACCCCGTCCCTGCTCGCGACACC
>JAPKGY010000628.1 GCA_026647385.1 Phycisphaerae bacterium
CGAGTTCGGCCAGCGATTCGCAGAGGCGTTCCAGGCTGTATCCGCCGGCCAGGCAGGCGTCGACGGAGGCGAGGGCCCCGGCGGCGTCGCGGTCGGCCAGTTGCTCCGCCAGGCGCATCAGGGTCTCGTCGTGCGGGGTGGGGAGGATGTCGTCGACCATTCGCAGGGTGAGCCGATCGCTGCCCATGGCCATCAGTTGATCGAGCAGCGACAGGCCGTCGCGCATCGAGCCGTTGGCCAGGCGGGCGACGCGGCGGAGTACGCCGGGGTCGGCCGCCACTTTCTCCTGCTCGAGAATCCACTCGAAGTGGTTGGCGATCGCATCGACGCTGATCGATCGGAAATCGAAGTGCTGGCAGCGGCTCTGGATGGTGGCGGGCACTTTCTGCGGCTCGGTGGTCGCGAGGATGAACTTCACGTGCCCGGGCGGCTCCTCGAGCGTTTTGAGCAGGGCGTTGAACGCGCCCGTACTGAGCATGTGGACTTCATCGATGATGTAGATCTTGAACCGGGCGCGGGCGGGGCGGTAGACCGTGTTGGATCGCAACTCGCGGATGTTGTCCACGCCGGTGTTGGAGGCGGCGTCGATTTCGATGACGTCGACGTCCTGGCCCTCGGCGATGGCGAGGCAGGACTCGCACTTGCAGCAGGGCTTGGCGGTGGGCTTGTCGCCGGCGAGGCAGTTGAGGGAGCGGGCGAGGATCCGGGCGGCCGAGGTCTTGCCGACCCCGCGCGTCCCGCAGAACAGCTAGCCGTGGTGGATGCGCCCGCTGGCGATGGCGTTCACCAGCGTGGTGGCGACGGCCTCCTGCCCGACGAGCTGGTCGAACGTCCAACTGCGGTATTTCCTGGCCAGTACGGTATACGCCATCGCTTGCAAAACCCTTCCCTGGACGCGTTGCCGGTCGTTGCCCGGGACCTGGGGCCTTCGGGCGAACGCTGAAACCCAGAGTGTACGCCGCCGGGGCGGATGAGTTCAAGCCGGGGGGCTGGGGGGCGGCGAAATGCGGTTTTTGGTAAGGTTCCGCATTGGGAGCGTGGCGCTTCCGGGTACCCGAGGAACGCAGTAAAGGGTTTCGTCATCACGGTGCCGGGTCGGCCCCGCAGTTGGGGTCGGCCAGATGGCCTTCGCCGCTGTAGCAGCGATGGAAAATGCCGAAGTCGGATTGGTCGACATCTCCGTCGTGATCGAAGTCGCCCTTGCTGCAGTCACCCGTAGGAATAGCTGGAAACAGGGATGGAATACAGAGGGAAATGCACCCGCAGCAGACTCACGGAGAAAATGAATTTGGTGACAATGATCTCTTGCTGAAGCACGAACGAAGCATCACTGCACATGGGGCCGAGAGCAAAGTGTCACCCTTCACGCTTACGGCTCCTTGTTCGCGAGGGGGTGCAACGACTCCGGCGACACGACCTTCTTACCGAGCGAAGCCAGCAAGGGATCCTGCATGACAATCAGGTGAGTCTTGCGTCGCTTCTCTTCCCAGCTCAGACCGCGGTCTTCCTCGTCGATCCGTGCTCGTGATGTGGAAAGCCATCCACGATACCCGCGTTTGAAAGCCCCGGCCGGTCGGCCGGATTGAGGGTCAGGTTGGCCACGGCACCTGAGACACACAGGCTGGGCTGCTACCTCTCGGTCCTGACCCGTTGTCCCGCGGCCCCACTGCATGGGACCCGACCCTCAATGCGGACGACCGCACCGGCGATGATCGGAGAAAAGCATGGTACCGAAATCGGCGGCTATTGACCAGTCGGCGGGGCGGCTGGCCGGGAGTCGGCGGGAGGAACCGGCCGCCGGTTCAGGATCGGGGGCGGGCCGAAGCGGACGGAGATCTCCCGTTCGGTGCCGCTCAGGGCCGATCGGGTGGTGACGTGGATTGCGTCCTGCGGCTCGGCGGGTTGAGTCGCGGGACGCGGGTTGGCGATTTGCGACTCCTTGACGGGTACGCTTTCGAGGGTGATCGCGCGGATATAGACCGGCTGTTTGGGCCTGTCGTCGGAGTCGGTGGGCACCGCCGCGATCTTGCGGAGGGTTTCGATCGATTCATCGCCGACGAGGTATCCGAAGGCGGTCTGCTGCCCGTCGAAGCCGGGCTGGCGTCCGAGGCAGATGAAGAACTGGCAACTGGCTGAGTCGGGATCGCGGGGCGAGCGGGCCATCCCCACGGTGCCGAGGTCGAACGGAATCTTGTTGAACTCGGCTTTCAGCCGTTTGCCGTCGGGTCGGATGCCGCGCCGATCGCCGCGCGGGTCGCCGCCCTGGATCAGCGCACCGGGGATCACCCGGTTGAACGTGAGGTTGTCGTAGAACTTCGTCTGGGCGAGTTCGATGAAGCTGGCCACATGGTTCGGGGCTTCGTTGTAGTAGAAGCGCAGGGTCATTTTACCAAACTCGGTGAGGATCACCGCCTGGCGTTCCGCCAGGACGCGGAGATTGACCGGTTGAGAGAGAACCTGCCCGTGGTAGGGCCGCCAGAGCAGCGTGTACTCGCCCGGGCGTCTGAGTGACTCGTAGTAGTGGGTGAGCTCGACTCGGGTCCCGACGCTGGCGTGCGGCGCGATGACCACTTTGGGGACCGGGCCTCGCGGGGGCATGGACATCTGCTCGTCGAAGGGGTCGCCGTGCTGGTTGATGATCGCGAGTGCGGACCAATTAACGCCGCTGAAGACGTGGGGCAGGGGCAGGCCCATGAGGCTGCTGGCTTCAGCCTCGGTGGCATCGGGAACGCGGAGCGTGACCGGTTCATCGGTCAGGTTGGTGACCGTGAATTGCCCCCAGACCTCTCGGCCTGCCTGGACGACCGAGCGTTCGAGTTGGAACTCGACCCGGACGAGCGAGGACGGGTCGGCGGTCAACATGGGGGTTTGCCCGGTTGAGGCCGTCTGCACCGTCCCCACCGCCGTCAAGATTCCTGCCACGATCAGCCCGGCTCGCATGTGCTGAACCCTGTCTCCGCAACCGCCGGCCACTGTTTGCGGTCGATCCCCACGGCCATAAGTTGCTGATTTACATTATGTTGCAACAAGAGGCACTGGGCCGAGTTCGAGGACGTGGCTGACCACTGC
>JAPKGY010000629.1 GCA_026647385.1 Phycisphaerae bacterium
AATGCCGAGGTTCTCGAAGTGGCCCCCGTCGGAAAGATAAACGTATCTTCCACGGTCATCGCTCCGCCCGAATAGCTCTTTCAGGAGATACCATAACCCTTGCCAACCGGGTCCCGCATGTTTTTCGTTGCATTTTGGAACGAACCGACGTACACGACGGCCTGGTCGTTCGGAAGGCTGTTGCCCACGTCGACCATGGTGGCGTTGTTCAGCACCTCGCCGAATACCACCTGATCCTGGCACTCCGGATGTTCCGGCAACAAGGGGGGAATGGTCACGTCGTTGAATTCACCGGGGGCCGCCTGCCGGCGCTGCCCTTTGTAAGTCAGCACGGAATACGCACCGGCCGGCAGCGGATCGTATTCGGTGAGGATATCGATGGGCGTATCGGCGAATATCACGCGCAGCCGCTCGACGACCTGGGTACGAACCGGGTTGGTGATATCCGCCAAAGTCCGGATCTCGTCCTGGGTGAAGGAAGTCGGATCGACGAGGCCGGGGTTTGTCAGGAAATCCTCCTCGAATACGACGCGGACGGCCTGCCGTCGTGGCGGGTGATACGAATCATCACCGGGCATGACGGTGAGCGTCGCGACGCGGTCGGCCAACGCCGACGCGGGGTCGAACAGCACATAAACGAAGTACCGGCCGGCGATCTGGACGCGATAGTCGAAGAAGCGCCCGGGCGGCCCGCCACCCGCGAGCAGGCCGGCATCGTCGCTTTCCGTATCGGCTGCGAGGATCATCGCGGATTGGACGGCGCCACCCTCAACCTTCACCCGGATTACCTGCCCGACGGCCAGCTCACCCAGCGGGGCCACGTCGTACTGCATGAGTCGGGGCACACCATCCATGGCGACGGCCGGCAGGTCCAGGAACGGATTGAACGACGCAGCCGGGCAGCCGATCAACGGCAGGCACGTCACCACCAAAGCCAGCCGATGCAACAGCCGAGTCCGAAGGCGCCCGGCGTCAAACGGTCTCGCGCGGTGGTGCGTGTGGGTACTCGCAAAGCATGCCGCATCAGGCGCCGGGGTGGCATGGGCTGATTTGTTCGCCCGTATCCGCAAGTCCTTCGCTACGGGCAAGCTGTGTCCGCCGAGGCGGACGGCGTTTGCCCATGCCACCCGACCTTTTTCATCGCGAAGTCGAGTTGCGATACGTGATCGTCTCGTCATGGCTCACTCCCCTGCTACGGTTGCGGCTGGGCCAATAGGGTGATCTGCTGGAGGGGCGTTTCGACGTCGACCCAGGGCGGGCTGAAGAGAAAGCCGTCGGCGAAGGCCTCGACCCGATAGACGCCCGCAGGCCGATCGATCTGGAAACCGCCGTTGGCATCGGTCAGGGTCAGCGCGATCGGTGCGCTCCAGCCGACGTCCGGATCGTTCGACGGGTCGGCATCGTCGAGGCGCACGCGGTAACGGCTGCGAAGCAGGATGCCGATGTTTTCGATACCGATGCCGTTGGTCAAGGTCACTCGGCCGCGGATCGGCTGCTTCGTCGCCCGAGCAGGCGGGGCAGCGGGCAGCAGCGCGGGGTCGGCGCCGGTCACCTCCCAGACGGCGTCGGTGTTCGGAAAAAGGTTCATCGCCCGGATCCGGCTCTCGATCTCGGTGGCCTGGGCGATCTTGACCCGGGCGATGCCCTCGGGCGCCTCCCAGTTGACGAGGGTGTAATCCTCGACGAGCGCGACGTCGCAGGCGGGCAGGCCGAGCACCTCGCCGGCAACGATCGGCGTGGATTCGACGGCCTCGGCCTCGTCCAGGCCGATGGGCACGGTTTCGTCCACCCGGCGGTAGAGGTAGATCCGCAGATCGAGCGAGCCGGGGCACGCGTTTGCGAGGAATTCGGTGAAATCGGCGCGGTAATCCGCACCCGGTGCGAGCAGCGGCGTGGTCGACCACGGGCGGTCCGTACCGTGCGGGCGGACCGACAAGGCGGCGTAAAACCGCACCGACAGGTTGGTGAACGCCAGGCGCGTGGCCACCGGGGGTGCGACGGGAATGCAGACTGGCCCCAGCGCGAGCGGCGCTCCGAGCATCAGGAGGATGCGGCTGATTCGTCCACGGGTCATCGCGAGGACTCCTCCATGACGATCCGCAGGCCGGCGTATCTATTCGGGTTCAGCGGATCGTTGAAGTTGCGCTGAGCGGACCGGCAGCGTTCGACCGGGGAATAGTACGCTCCGCCGCGGATGACATACAAGTTCTTCTTCTGTTCGTCGGTCAGCTTCGGGTCGGTGACCCGTTCCGGGGGATAGCGCGAATCGGTCCATTCCCACAGGCTGCCGTGCATATCAAACAGCCCGAAGAAACTGGGCATCCGTGACGCCACCCCAGCCGAAGCCTTGTCGCCTTTACAGAACGCGAAGTACCGCGCGTACTTAGCGTCGTCCCCGAAGCAATATCGGCCGGGGTTACCCGCGCGACAGGCATATTCCCACTGATCCTCGCTCGGCAAGCGGTACCGTCGCGGCGGCGTGGCGGACGTCCCCCTGTCGGTCAGCCACGAGCAGTAGCGTTGGGCGATTTCGAGCGAGGTCCAACTGACGGGCTCCTCGGATGCGCCGCGGTCGAGTTGCATCTGCAGAGCATGGCCGAACAAGGCGAGAGACTCGCGAAGCTCATCGGATCGTTTCGCCTGGGATGCGAGCCATTCGACGATCTCGGGCGCCTCCACGAAGCGGGCCATGACTCCCGCGGTCACTTCGGTGGTCGAAAGGAAGAAGCTCTGGACGGGTCGGCCGGTCTCGGCCATCTGTTCGTCCTCGTAACGATCGACCTCCTCGGGCGGTGAGCCGCGGCGAAAGGACTCGCAACCCGGTATCTCAACGAAGGTCAGGCGGGAGACATCGTCGGCACGGAAAGACGTGCCGGCCGGCGGCGTTGTTTTTCCAAGGCGGCCGGCTGCCCAACAGGCCGCCGCGACCACGCCGGCGTTCGACGCGGTCGTGGCGGCGTTGGCACACAGGTCGGCCAGGGTTTCATTGGGTGAGGAAGGCTTGATCGTGCCGGTAATCAAGAACGCCGACAATCTATCCTTGCTTGCAATGGCTCGAACGGTCAACGA
>JAPKGY010000063.1 GCA_026647385.1 Phycisphaerae bacterium
AGTCGCCGAAAGGCTTGTCGCGATCGATGGACCAGAACCCGGGCGGCCGCCGGCGGGGGGGTGTTTCTGCGACGGCTGGTCGATCAACTCAAAGCCAACGGTGTGATCGCGCCCGAGGCGACGGTCGCCGGCTTGGCTGATCTGCTGGAGGCTGTTCAGCAAGGGGCGGGCAAGAGCACGGCTGTCTTCGACACGCCGCCCATGTCCCGTGAAGAGATCGGCAAGATGGCTGACGAAATGACCGCGGCCTACGCCCGCATGTTCGACGGCGCGGCGAACCTGCTGCCGCGGATCGAGGATCTCTGGTCGCGCATGGAGCGAATCGCTTCGCGTGACAGCATTTCGATGGAAAAACTGGGGGGCATTTTGACGCTCGATGTGACCGACTGGGGCCGTAAGGGCATCGGCGCGGTGATGGCCCTGGGGCAGACGGGCGGGGAGCTGTTTGGGGAGATGATTCTCGACAGTTACTCGCGCACGCTCGATGAGATCGGTCGCCATGGGGTGGCCGACTATCTGAGCACGCGCATGGCCCCGTTTCTCGAAGCCGCCGCCGGCCATTTCGCCCCGCAGCGACGTACGTGGACGGAATCGCTCGTGGACCGTTTGCTTGGGCGCCCGAAAGCCGGAGCGGATGCGCAACCGCTTGTTGAAGACTCTCCCGCCGACGGAGGGACTTCCGGATCGTGCTGAGAGGGTGTGAGCCCCGGAGCGGGGGACAGTCCCCGGGCTTCTCACACACTCTCCAAGAGGGGAGTCCCCCCTCGGCCGGCAAGCTTAAAGCGCGGATCAGGTGGGGCTCGGCCATCTCGTGCTCGGTGACGGCGCGTCGGATCGCGCCGTCAATCTCTGGTGCAGGTACCGTTTTCAGTTGGTCAGTTATGCATCGGTGTCTGCAAAGGGGCGGGTGTCGGGCCCGCCTGGCGGGCGAGTCGCCACGGCGACTCACCTGCGGAGGGATGCCCGCTCCCCATGCGGGGGCGAAACTCTCTTGCCGCGAGCGGCACTGGATCCATTGCGGCCGCGGCGTCCGGAAACGCCCGGCCTGTCGGGCTCAAGGTTGGTTTCCGCCTTTCCGCCAAGCCGATTCCAGGGCGGATGGACTCAAGGCGCAGCCGTATAGACGGACGTCGCGTATTCGCCCGTAGAAATAGTCGTGCTGGCCGATGCCGATCCGTAACGGCTTGGCGGTGGAGATATCGAAAGAGGCCGGATCAAATACCGACGAGATGGCCGCGAGTTCTCCGTCGACGTACAACTCCAGTCTGTGGCTTCGGCGAACTCCCGCCAAGAGGCGCCAGCCGGGTTTCAGCTCCTTGTCGTACGTGGCGCACCTGCCTGCCTCGATGGAATGAACCCGCCCGGATGGCAGCGTGCCGCAGTACAGCCTGCCTTGGTAGACAGCCATCGACCAGACTCGCCGGTATGTCACGTCCGGCGTCCAATCCAGCCGACCGATGTCGGTCCACGTTCTCTCGCCGTCGTATCGATAGACTTTGCCCGAGGGGAGCGTGCCGCCGTAGAGTTTGCCATTGTAAACCGAGACGCCCATGACCTCCGTCTGGTCGCCCAGCCGGCCCGGGTCGAGCCATTGGTCATCGGGCCCCAGGCGGAACACACTACCGGTCGGCCAGGTCGTAACGTGGAGGGCGCCGTCATAGACGATGAAACCGTACGTTTGAGTCACGCCCGGGATCGCGGCCAAGTCCTCCCATTTGCCGTCGGACACGTACCTGGACACGGTCCCGCCATCGTATGACGTGGTGTACAGGTGCCCGTTGTAGACGGTCAGGGTTTCGACCCGTCGTTGGCCGGGATGGCCGCGATACTTCCAACTCCGGTCGCCGGCGTACTCGTAGAGGCCGAATCCCTCAGCGTTGATCGTGCTGGCATAGAGCTTGCCCTGATACTCCGCGAGACTGTGTACGTTGACGGCGGCTCCGGTTTCGGGGTTTTCGAGTCGGCCGCAGCCCTCCCAGCGGTTGTCGCCCAGGTATCGATATACGTGTCCCCCGGGCGTTGTGTTCGGCGAATCCGGCAACGCCGATCCCTTGGCGACGTATCGGGCGGTGCCGGCGTATAATGCGCCATTGAAGCTGGCGAGGCAGAACACCGAATTCGACCGGTCCAGGCTGCCGCAGTCCGTCCACTGGGTACCGCCCTCGTATCGCCACACGTGTCCCGCCTCATTCTGTCCGGTCTCGAACGTTCCTGCGAAAAGCTTCCCGTCGTGGACCGCCAGCCCGCAGACGAACAGATTGTTGCCGGGCCGGCCGCAGTCGGTGAAGCCGGCGTCGAGACTGGCGTTGTCGATCCCAAACGAGACGTTGCGGAAGTTCGATTGACTGGAGGTGACGCCGGCGTAGTTCATCAGACCGAGGTTGAATCCCTTGCGGGTCGCCGGATCGTACATGCTGAGCACATCACCCAGGACGTCGTCGAGTTGACGTTCCGTGTGGATCCAGGCGGAGAGGGTGAAGTCCCGGGTTCCGAGCTGGAGCGAGGAGTTGGGTTTCACCTCGATGTAATCATCGCGGCCGTCAAACGCGGCTGCGACTCCCTGTCCGGCGTCGGGGTTTGGGGCGAGCAGGTTCACTCCATGATTGACGCCATGATTTCCATTTCCGGAAACATCCTTGCAGTCACCGGCGAGCGGCCAGTGTCCGATCAGCTCGGCTTTCTGGCCGTCGGTGTGGTCACGCGGCGTTGCGGCCAGCAGTTGTGCGTATCCGACCAATAGACAAGCATTGTGGTCGCTGATCGGGGCGTAGCCGCGGATGTGCTCGAGCATTTTCCTGCGAATGATCGGATTGTGTCGGGCGAGTCGTCCCCAGAGGCACGGTGCGTAGCGATGGGCGTTGACCCCCTGGCCTGACAGGTAGTTGGCGACGATTCCGGGCCCCAATAACACGCGGTTGAGGAATGTTCGTTCCAGGGCGTCGAGCACTTCGGGGGGGGCGATCTTGTGCTCCACGCACTGGACGAGAAAATCGGCGACGATTGATGCGTGCGAGGTGTCCTCCAATCCTTCCCCGGGCCCGTCGAGCGGCGGCCAATAGCACCAAATCATCGCGCCGTCCGGCAGGCGGCGAACCCGATTGAGCGTGAATCGAACGAGTCGCTCGGTTCGTTGGCGGTATCGGGCCTCGCCGGTCGCCTCATATAACCACAGATAGGCGCGCCCCGGGGCCAGCTGCTGATTGAGGGGCAAATGGGATTTCGTGTAGTGGCCGTAGAGGTAGCCTTCGTCCGACCCGGGACCCTCGCGGTACTGGTCTTCATGGGCGGCCATCGCCTCCGCGGCGAGTTGCAGCAGCCGATCGGCGTCCGCGCCGAAACGAGCCCGCAGTTTATCGTCCCGCCTTACAATCGCCGCGAACTGGGCCATGGGGGCGCAGATCATGCCTGTGTGCACCGCCCACACATAATGTTTTCCTTCGGTGTACGCGACGCAACCCCATGCCGGAAGAACTTTATCGCGGATCGCGTCGCGTCGGTTGTGTCTATCGTCGCGTACGGCGATCACGTCCTCAGCAACGCGTATGAACTTCTCGGCGTAGGCGGGCTCGTGGGTGGCTTGCACCACCTCGACCAGCGCTTCCAGGATGTAGGCGGAACCCCAGGCGACGATGCCCTGTGCGTTATCGGCGGTCGGCGGGATTTCCAGCCGGACGCGATCGAATAGCGTGTCGAATTCACGGAGAAGCGATGCCCGGTCTGCTTCGATGGCCGGTTGGCTCGCGGGCTGCGTCCGGGTCGCCCAGGCCGGACAGACCCCTATGGCAGTCCCGATCCAAACGAGCAGTATTCGAGCCGCAGCCGACATGGGTTTCTCCTCGTGCGCCGGGATGAACCGGCCAGGTGCCGTGAATGAAGAGGTCACGGTTTAATCCGACGTCTTCAGGCTGATCTTGCCCGGCGCCGCCGGGCGACGTTCCGGTACTCTACCCGCGCCTCCCCCGTGCGCCTACCTCTTTTTCGGATAGTCCTCTTCGCCTGCCAATCCGACATCGATCAGGGGACGCCTCCTGAAACGCTTCGCCGGTCGAGTTGCCGGGTTTCGGTGGCGCGCCGCTCGTTGTCGCTCCTATTCATGGCGAAATCGCAAGCCGGAAACGAACGCGTCCGCGTTTCTTCTGCGGCGAGGCCGCGCCGCATCAAGGCTTCGCGCGAGTCGCGTTGTCAAGGGACGCTCGTGGCTCTTTGTCGTGTGGACGAGATGGGAGGTACATGTCGGCGATCTCAGTTGGCCGGCCAGAGGCCCTTCATCTGATCGATCGTCACTCCGGCGATTCGCAGGGTCTTTTGCGGCGAGGTGTGTCCGGCATCGACTTGTACCTGTTGGACGCGAATGCCGAGCGTCTTGGCGATGAGCTTGCAGACGGCCTGGTTGGCGGCGCCTTTCTCGGGCGCGGCGGAGACGGCGACTTTCAGTCGGCCATCCAATTCTCCGACGATCCGGTCGCGCGACGCTTTGGGTACGACCTTCACGGGGAGGATGACGTCCGCGCCTTGCTGACTCATCTGGATCATGTGGCCATCCTGCGAGCGTGGCTGATGGACTCGGTTTCTTTCGGCGGAGCCTATTGTACCGGTTGGCTGATGCTCATCCCAAGCGAACGGGCCTCCAACCCGGCGTGGGTTCGAGGCCCGTTCAATGCGTTTGGCTGTCGGCTGAGCGGACACCCGAGATCTCGGAAAAGCTCAGGCGGCTTGGGGTGCCTTCGGTGCCTTGAGCATCAACCCGAGCGCGGCCGCCACGAAGCAGGCGACGCCGGCGATGATGAAGGCGGGGTGCCAGGCGTTCATGGCGGCTTGCAGCGCCTCGGCCTGGCTGGCTGCCCCCTCGATCGCGGATTTGCCCATGTCCTTGTACCAGCCGGCCATGATCGGCCCGACGATCCCACCGACGCCGTAGGCGGTGAACACCCAGCCGTAGTTCTTGCCCACGTTCTTGTTGCCGAAGTAGTCGGCGGTGGCGGCGGGGAACAGGGCGAAGTTGCCGCCGAAGTTGAATCCGACGACCGCGGCGCCGACGAACAGCAATGCGGGTATGCCGCCCATGTGGAAGAAAGCGAGCATCATGGCGCCCTGCAGGCTCATCATGATGACGAAGGACATCTTCCGGCCTATCCTGTCGGAGGCGGTCCCCCAGAAGATTCGTCCGACGCCGTTGGAGATGGCGAAGAACACGCCCATGGCGGTGCCGGCGATGCTCGATGCTTTGGCGGCATCCAGGCCGGCCCGGGCCTGTAGCGCGTCGATCCCGAAGAGCTTGATGATGCCGATGACCATCAGGCCGGCCATCGCCCCGAAAATGAACATGAACCACAGCATGAAGAACTGTGGGGTGCGGAGCATGCCCCGAGGCTCGAAGCTGGCGTGTTCGCCGGTGCCGGGATTGGCTCCCTGGGCGGGTTCCCAGCCCGCGGGTCTCCACCCTTCCGGCGGATTCTTCATCCAGAGCGAGCCGATCATGACCAGGATGAAGAAGGCGACGCCGTAGATCAGGAACACATTCTGAACGCCGTACTTTTCAATCAACTGGCCCCCGCCGGGGTCGGCCAGCTTGATCCACAGCAGGGCCCCGAAGCCGAAGCCCGCCACCGCCAGGCCGGTGATGAATCCTTTCTTGTCGGGGAACCACTTGACCCCGACGGCGATGGGGACGACGTATCCCAGCCCGATGCCCGCGCCGGCGATGACGCCGATCGTGATCAGCAGGCCGGGGTAGGAGGGTCCGACGAATCGGGCCAGAACGTAACCGAGGCCGAGCAGGACCGCGCCGGCGCGGACCACCTTGACCGGGCCGACTTTCGCCTGCCATCGTCCGGCGAAAATCATCACCAGGGCGAAGACCGCCAGGCCTACGGAAAAGATGACCTGTGTCTCGGTGGCTTGCAGGTTGTAGGGTTGTTTCTGCAGTGGTGGCGTGAACACCGACCACGCATAGATGGCCCCGAGGCAGAGCTGAACGAGGACGGCCCCGAGCACCACCCACCAGCGATTCATGACTCTTGGGGGAATGGACGTTGCAGTCGTATCCACGGTAAGTGCTCCCTTTCAAACAATCGCGACATAAAGGCGTGCGCGCAAGCCAAAACGGAGCGGGGAGGGCCGATTCGACCCTCCCCGCGTTTTGCCTGCCATCAACCGATGGGTTTGTAGCTCTCGACGAGCGACTTGACGACGGTGGGATCTGCCAACGTCGTGGTGTCGCCGATTTTGTCCGGCTCTCCTTCGGCGATCTTCCGCAGGATGCGCCGCATGATCTTGCCGGAGCGGGTTTTGGGCAGACCCGGCGCCCAGTGGATGACGTCGGGAGTGGCGATCGGGCCGATCACCTTCCGCACATGGGTGAGCAAGGCCTTCTTGTGCTCGTCGGTGTACTCGTGGCCGACCTTGAGGGTGACGTAGGCATAGATGCCCTGGCCCTTGATCTGATGGGGGAAGCCGACGACGGCGGCTTCAGCCACCGTCGGATGCGACACGAGGGCGCTCTCGACCTCGGCGGTTCCGATGCGGTGCCCGGAGACGTTGATGACGTCGTCGACCCGGCCGGTGATCCAGTAATAGCCGTCCTCGTCGCGTTTGCACCCGTCGCCGGTGAAGTAAAGGCCCGGATACGTGCTGAAGTAGGTTTCCTTGAAACGCTTGTGCTGGCCATAAACCGTTCGCATGATGCCCGGCCACGGCTCTTCGATGCAGAGTACGCCCGAGCCCGGCCCGTCGATGCGCTGTCCTTCCGGCGTGAGCATGACCGGTTTGACGCCGAAGAACGGGAGGGTGGCTGAGCCCGGTTTGAGCGGGGTCACGCCCGGCAGCGGCGTGATCAGGATGCCGC
Source organism: Phycisphaerae bacterium (assembly GCA_026647385.1). Classification (GTDB taxonomy): domain Bacteria; phylum Planctomycetota; class Phycisphaerae; order UBA1845; family PWPN01; genus JAPKGY01. Next base: position 6,845 of record JAPKGY010000063.1, read on the forward strand.
CGGTTTCGGTCTGCCACCAGGTGTCGACGATCGGGCAGCGTCCCTTGCCGATGTGGTTGTAGTACCACATCCAGGCTTCGGGGTTGATCGGCTCGCCCACGGAGCCGAGCAGCCTCAGGCTGGCCAAGCTCCGCTTCTCGACGGGGGCTTCGCCTTCGCGCATCAGCGCGCGAATGGCGGTAGGCGCGGTGTAGAACGTGTTGACCTTGTACTTGTCGACGACGTCCCAGAAGCGGCCGGCGTCGGGGTAGGTCGGGACGCCCTCGAACATCAGCGTGGTCGCGCCGTTGGCCAGAGGGCCGTAGACGATGTAGGAGTGGCCCGTGACCCAGCCGATGTCGGCCGTGCACCAGTAAATGTCCCCGTCGTGATAATCGAAGATGTATTTATGGGTGGTTGCGGTGAAGACCATGTAACCGCCGATGGTGTGCAGCACGCCTTTCGGCTTGCCGGTCGACCCGGACGTATACAGGATGAACAGGGGGTCCTCGGCGTCCATCCACTCCGGCTCGCACGCCGGCGACGCGTCCTTCATCGCGGTGTGCCACCAGATGTCCCGGCCTTCCTTCATGTTGATGGGCAGCTTGCTCTGCCCGACGCGCTCGTAGACGATGCACGTGGTGGCGGTTACGCCCTGTTTTTCCGCGAGGTTCATGGCCTCGTCGGCGTTGGCCTTCAGCGTGACCGCCTTGGAGCCGCGGTATACGCCGTCGGTCGTGATCAGGACCTTGCAGGTGGAGTCGACGATCCGGTCCGCGAGCGACTCGGCGCTGAACCCGCCGAACACGATCGAGTGGATCGCCCCGATCCGGGCGCAGGCCATCATGGCGATCGCCAACTCCTTGACCATCGGCATGTAGATCGAAACGCGGTCGCCCTTCTTGACGCCGCGGCTCTTGAGCACGTTGGCGAATTTGCAGACCTGCTCGTGCAGTTGGCGATAGGTGAGTTTGGCGTCCTCGGTCGGTTCGTTGCCTTCCCAGATGATTGCGACCTGGTCGCCGCGCTTGTCGAGGTGGCGATCGAGGCAGTTGTAGGTGATGTTGGTCTTGGCTCCGATGAACCACTTGATCGAGATATCGCCCTTGAAGTCGTAGTCGCGGACCTTCGTCCATTTCTGCTTCCAGTAGAAGCCTTCGGCGATTTCCCCCCAGAATCCCTCGGGATCCCGGATCGACCGCTCGTACATCCGGCGGTACTGGTCCATCGAACCGATGTGGGCTTTGGCCGCGAAATCGGCCGGCGGCGGAAAGACGCGAACTTCGGACGAACCCGTGGACTGAACAGCAGTCATGCATCCGCTCCTTGCTTTGTTTGGGCCTTCGAACGGTACTTCGCTCACCCGACAACGTCACCGGAGCCCCTGACGCCGCCCTGGGCTGTGTATGGGCTCGCGTCAACGGCACCGGGGGTAACACGGTTATGCGGACAGAACGATAAACTGGCCGCCCGAGACCGGCGGCCCGGCGCTTGCTTCCACGATGTCCCATCGGAGTCGGCGCCGCTGAAACAGTACAGCATACCAAAAACGGGCAGGTTGACAAGTCTGCGGTGCCGCGCGGGGGCCCGGCATGATCTGGCCGACGGCTTTCTCGACCCCGCTCGCGAGAGCCGGAGCGTTGCTCGGCCTGAGGAGAACAGGCCTGACGCGCCGCAGGACGGGTCGCTCGGGTGAGGGGGTATTGAGGAGGTCGTTCTGCGGTAGCCGAATCGCCCGCAGTTTCCGCTCTGAGATTCCTGAGGCCAATCGGCTCCCGGGGGCGCGGCCAGGGACGGGCTGCTCTCGGCGGTCCGTGCCCTGCGAGGCCCGACAAGTCGTAACACGTTGACAATAATGGCTTTGTGAAGAATCCGGCTCATGACCTCAAGTACTCTTGAAAAATGATGTCCGGATCAGGGCGGGAATCTCCACTCCATTGTAAGCACCCAATGTGTCCGCAGGATGGAATTCCGGCGGGCGGTTGGCCGGGAGGCCGGACGATGACGCCCGGCGATCGGCTGGGGCCCTCAACGGCCGGTGTCTGATGTGAGGGCCGATGCCCTCTGGAAGCGGGGGCTATCGCACTGACGTGCGCGGTCGTCCTCCAGCGGCTGGAATGGTTCCAGACGCGCGCATCGGGTCTCTGTTTTGGAGAATTCGGTTATGAAAACCTCGCTTTCCTGCCGCAACCTTTGTCTGGGATGTGTCGCGGTTTTGCTCGGGTCGGTGGTGGGATGGGCGCAGCTCACCCCGCAGAGCATCGAGGCGGCCGCCTACACCGGCGGTTGTCAGTCGAATTACTGCTATATCTTTGAGGTTACCGACTGTGCGAGCTGGTTCAGCGTGAATTGCTGTCCGAATGCCCTGCACTGGTGCAGCAACGATCCGCGAGGACTGGCAAACAAGGTCTGTGATCCCAGCGGGGGGCGAACGTATTGCGCGGGCACCGACCCGGCGTGCGGTATGTACGGTGACTGGGGCTGCAAGTGAGCACGGGGCCCGTGGCGGTCGCACTGGTCGTGTTCGCTCGTGGGGCGATGCTCCTTGCCCAGCCGGCGGCGCCTCCCGATGCGCGCGAGTTGTCGCGGAAATACGCGGAGGCTCTGAAACCTTTCGCC
>JAPKGY010000630.1 GCA_026647385.1 Phycisphaerae bacterium
GTGCACGTCTGTAGCATGGGTTGATTGGCGCCGTCGGGATAGTAGAAGTCCATCCCCACATCGGACAGAAAGAAGCCCTGCACGCTGCTCATGGTGCGCGTACGCGGAACGCGCCGTCCGCCTCCTCAACGGAAAGCTCTTTGCCCGAGTCACCATCAAAAACCTTTCGCGGTCGGCCGAGGGGCGACGCGAGGGTAAACGTCACATCCGCGCACGCCGGCGGCTCCGGTTGATCCTTCACCTGCGGCCGATCGTCCCGCACCGAACGGAACCACGACCAGGAGTTCACCAGACAAAGCGTATATCGCTTTTCGGTCGGCGCACGAAAACACGTCGCGTGCATATGGGCCGGCCCATCGATGCAAATCGGCATACCCGCGGCCTGACGTCGAACGTCCGCCAGCAGCGCTTTCAATAGCCCCGACTGGCGCGTTTGGTCGTACCAGCCGGCCTCGGACGACAGGCGAATCACCACGCCGCCGCGGCGCTCGAATTTCGCCACCGACTCCTTTTGCCGATCGGTCAGGTCGTCGGGGCACGGGAGAACCAGCAGTCTCGTCTCGTCAACCGGACCGGCCGCCAATGCTCCGTCGGTCAGCACGACCCAGGGCACGTGGCACTCCTTCAACGCCTGGCATGCGCCCAGGGCGGGCGAGAACACCTCCCGCCACATCCGTTTCAAGTCGCCCAACCGGCGGTTGCGGGCTTCCTCGCTGATGTGCAAAGCCGCCCACGGCACGGGCCTCGCATACGCCAGATACGGCGAAACCCGGTCACCCATCGCGAATATCGACGGAAACTTGCCCCGGTTCTCGGCCATGTCCGCGTCCAGATTGCGGATCGCCGCCTGCACCGACGCCACACAGCCGTACGCCACGGCGGCCGCGGCCGAATACGTCGCCGTCTTCTCGTTGGCCAGGAACGGCACCCACATCAGCGGCGGCCGACCGCCCGACGAATCCCGCACGAGCGACCAGCCCAGCGCCAGTTGATCGTCGTACGCCGGCGCCGCGAAATCCTTTTCCCCACCCATCCGCTCCGCCGGGCCGCCGAACGGCTTGTCAAACTCCGTCTTCGACGTGTCCGAGATCGCCAGCAGATGCTCGTCGATGTGCGGCGAGAAAAACATCGGGTACTGCGAACTGCCCACCGCGAAGAACATGTCCGGCTTCCGCGACCGCACCGCCCGATGCCACTCCGTGAACGTCCGAACCATCGTCCGGTTGACGAACTCGACCGCCTCCATGTAGGCCGGCGAACCCACCGGCGCATCCGGATTCATGTCGTGGCCGAGCTCCTTGCGAAACGCTTCACGGCAGTATTCGCACACACAAATGTCCGGCATGTGCCAGGAGTCGAAGTAAACCACGTCCAGCCCGCGATCCGCCAATTCCGTCAAACGGGTCTTCGTGTATTCGCGGTAAGGCGAATTCATGCACAGCACGTGGATCGGCCGATTCCTCGCCCGCACCTCGTGTACCGGCCTGCCGTTCGGATGGCGGGCGATCCACTCCGGCCTTTCCTCCTGCATCGCCTGGTCGCACATGTGCCGGTAATAGCCGATCAGCCTCAACCCCCGATCGTGGAACGTCCGGATCATCTCCGCCGCAAAGTCCCGATCGCCGGTGAACGGGTTGGTCCGCCCGGCCTTCGTGGGCCAGCAGGCGCCTTCACCCAGCGTCACCAGCAGATGCGTCGCCACCGACGCGCCCAGCGAACGGTCCGCCTTGGCCAAGCCTTCCGGCGTCAGCCGCAGAACCACATCCACGTTCTGCTCGCTGTGCAACTGCACGCGATGCCCCTCGAACCACTCCGGCAACCGCGCGACCGGCGGTTCCGCCCGCGCCGCGGAATGCAGGAAAGCCAGCACTCCAAGCACCGCCGTCGCGCCGCCTCGCTTCACAAATGAACGTCCTTCGATCATGTCTCCTCCCGTTTGACTCGCTCGATCTGACCGATCGTACCCACTGAACCCCTCTAATACCGGCACCAACCATACTCGACGACGCCGGGGACGGCCAACCGCCTCGTTCGCACCTCGCGGCCGATCGAGAGCGCCCCTCATGCGGATCGCAAGGCGGCGGCCGACCGGTCCGCCCGCTTCGCCAGCGTCAGGTCATGGACCCGCATGAGCGCCCGCGGGCCGTGCCGCCGCCGGATCGCATCGCACGCGGCCGCCAGGTCCCGCTCGCGCCGGCGAACGCCGAAAAGATCTAATTGGATCCAACCCTCGTACACATTCGACAGCCGGACCTGCACCATGCGGAGCCGCACCCGCCGATCCCACAGCCGCCCCAGCAATCGCGACAGCAGCGGGTAAACGCGGGTCTCCACGTCGGTCGGCTCGGACAGGCTCATCTGCCCCTGATGCTCGTCCATGTCGGTGTAGCGGATCTTGACCGCGACGGTGCGGGCTTGCCTGCCGTCGGCACGGAGGCGGGCGAACGCCTCGTCGGACAGTCGCCTCAACGTCGCATCGACGAACCGCGGGTCGGCCGTGTCCTCGCCGAACGTCTCCTGGTGCCCGTAGGACAAGGCTTCGGGCTTTTCGGTGACCACCGGACGATCGTCGCGGTTGCGGGCAAAGTCGCGGATCCGCCCGGCCGCCGATCCGACCAGTTGCGAGAGATAATCGAGCGGCATGTCCGCCACCTGCCGGATGCGGGTCACGCCGGCGGACTGCATGAGCCGATCGCACTCCGGCCCCACGCCCGGAAGCCATCTCACCGGCAGCGGATGAAGAAACGCCAGCTCGTCCTCGTCCCGCGGCGGAATCACCGTGAGTTCGTCGGGCTTGCGGAGCTTGCTGGCGATCTGGCTGAGCAGCTTGTTGCGGGCGAGGCCCTGCGAAATGGTGACCTTGAGCCAGTCCTTGACGTGCCGGCGGAGCTGGTCGGCCGCCTCCCGCGGGTCGCGGCGGCGAAGGTTCGCAAGCCCGTTGTGGGAGATCGAGGGCATCCAGCCCATGCTCCATCTGGTGGATAAACGGCCAACGCGCGAAGTAGTCACGGGCGCGGCGTTGGTGGTGCTGGTCTTTGGCGCGTTGACGGCGTGGGGGATGGTGAGGT
>JAPKGY010000631.1 GCA_026647385.1 Phycisphaerae bacterium
AGCCACACCGCCCGGACCACCGCCGCGGGGATGTGCCGCGCCCCCGGCAGCCCCTCGGGAAGGGGTGCGTCGGCGAGCCGAAGCATCGTCGCCACCGTGTGCATGCGCCGCCGTCGGTCGTCAGCCTACTGTCCGTTCCCCGGCCCTGCATCCGCCGCAGCGCAGCCACCACGGTCCGCGCGATGATGTCTGTCTCGATATTCACCGGGTCACCGACCCGCAGAGCGCCCAGCGTGGTCCGTTCGAGCGTTGTGGGGATCAGGGCCACGCCGAACGCATCGCCGTCGACGCCGGCGATCGTGAGCGATACGCCGTCGATCGCGATCGAACCCTTCGGAATGATATACGGCTGCAATTCCGCGTCGGCGGCGAACGTCCACGCCTGGCCGCTCGCCGATCGCTCGATCTTGCTCACGCGGGCCTGTCCGTCGACGTGTCCCTGCACGATGTGTCCGTCCAGCCGCCCGTCGGCCGCCAGGCTCGGCTCGAGGTTCACTCTCGCGCCGGGCTTCAGTCGGCCCAGCGTGCTGCGTTTCAGCGTTTCCGGCACGACGTCGAAAGCGACCGTGTCTGCCTGGCTCGACACGGCGGTCAGGCATACGCCGTTGACGCAGATACTCGCGCCGTCGGCGATGGGGCGAGGCAAGCCGGGGGCGTCGATCTCCAGGCGCGCGCCGGCCTCCGTCGGTCGAACCGACCGGACCACGCCGACCGCCTGAATGATTCCCGTAAACATCGTCGGCTCCGCAGGGCGGTTCGCCCCGTTGCGTCGAGACAGTCCACCCACCGTCGTTGTTTCGCGCTCGGTGCGCACCTCCATGCTAGTGCCCCGCGAATCGCAAAGTCAAGGAAACTCCGCGCCGTGATATCCAAACAGATGTAGCACTCAAGAGTGGTGCTTCCCAATAGGGGGTGGGTGCCTCGCCCGCCTTGGAGTTGGGCGGCCTCTCCTCACGCAGCGAGGGGGGCGCGATACGGGGAGGTGGAATGAACGGGCCTGTCAGGGTGGTTTGATCCGCTGGTGATCATCGAGTCCCAATCGCTCTGGGAACTCCGAGAGGAATGGAGACTCGCCGTGCGGACCGCCACGGCGGCCTGAGGCGGCTCCGTACGTTCTGTTTTTGCCCATTCAGGTGGGCGGGCTTTTTGACTTGGTCGGTCGGCATGGGATAATACTCGTATCTATGCCAACGTTTTTTGGTCGTCGATACATGCGCGGCAAGCCCGGCCCGAGGGAGCGTGGACTCGGGGTGGCTGTGCTGGTCCTCGTGGGAATGGTCGCGCTGGCGTTTGGCCTGACGACCGGGGTGTTTGGCCGAGGGGTCGGCGAGTCCGGTTTCGTTCGCGCGATCAAATCGGCTTTGGGTGTTTCCGATCAGCCCCTGTTCACCGTCGATCGGTCGAAGCAGGCGCCGCCGCTCTCACACGAGATGCGCGTGTTTGTCGCGATGCTCCCGAGGGCGGTCGATACGCTCAGTTTGTCGGACGATCCGGCCGGAGCGCCCAAAGTCATCGGGCTGGATTCGGCCGCGGACGCCTCTGTCCGGGGCGATCTGGTCGAGGCTGCCCGCAACTTCGGCGTCCGGCAGATCTGGCGGGCGGACTATTCCGTCCCGGACAAGGGCGGTTTCGGCGTACACATCATGGACGCCGGCGAGCCGGACAGTGCCTTCGGCCTGTGGCGATGGCTGCGTCCTGCCGACGCGAAGCCGATCGGCATTGGCCGGGGCGGTTGGCAGTTCGAGGCCGACGGCGACCACCGCATCGGCTTCTGGGCGGGGCGGTACTACACCGAGATCGTCGGCGGCGCTTCCCTCGAAGCTGGCGAGGCGGCTCGGCTGACTGAGGCCTTGGCCAGAGCGTTGGCTGCTCAGCAGATCATCTGGGGCGGGCCGTTCTGGGCGGAGCGTGTGTTGCCGACCGAGGGGCGAGTAGCCGACAGCCTGCGGTTCGTAAAACGAGAACCGCTCGGCCTGAAGCTGCACGCCGACTGCTGGCTGGCGGATTACGACCGCGGGCTCACACTCGGCGTGATGAGACTGCCCTCCGATCGCCGCGAGGCAGTGTGGGCGGCCGTCCGCGACCTGATCGGGGCTGGATCATCCGCGCCGTCCAAGCCGGCCGAGCAGACCCACCCATCAGAGCCCCAAGCGGAAGCGCAATCAGAGCCCCAAGCAGAAGCGCAATCAGAGCCCCAAGCGGAAGCGCCTTCAGAGCCCCAAGCGGAAGCGCGGGGCCAACACAGCGAATCGCCCGCATCCAAAGGCGATGACGAGGCCGCGTACGGGCAGGCGGAGGCCAAATCGGAAGGCCAGGTTCAACCCTTCGCGTCTGCTCGGGGCTCTGATCGTGCATCATCCGACGGGTATGGATCGTCCGCCGACGAATCATCAGCCACGGAATCATCGGCCACCGATTCAGCGATGAGCGCATCGCCGGCTGGCCCGTCCGGCGCCATCGAAGGCCTTTCCGCCGGTGCGATCGGTGGGCGGGTGGGCGGAAAAGCGATCCTCGCGTGCCCGGCTGGTGAATATGTGTTCCTCGCCCAGGGGCCTGACGCCGCTGCACTGGTCGCGGTCACCGGGCCGCTCGTCGAGAAGTGGTCGGCCGCTCCGACCCCTCCCGCTGCGGTGATGGCGGCCAGCCCCGAGTCGGGCGGAGCGCCCGCAGCCACAGGCCGACCGCGGTTCGTGGACCTCGGCGATCCCGAACTCCTCGCGCCGACGAACATCGAGCGATACACGGACAACCTGTACGAGAAGATCGACGGTCGCGAGCCGCAGTTCCGGCAGTTCGGCTTCGTCGAGCTTCGGGTCGGCACGTATCAGCACGTTGCGAAGCAGGCGTTGTATGACGCTTACGTTTTCGACATGGGCGAACCGGTCAACGCGATGGGCATCTACATGACCGAGAAGTCCGGCAGCGCTCATTCCGCGGCCATAGGCCGGGACGGGTACGTGTCGGGATCGAACGTCTACTTCTGGAAGGGCAGCTATTACGTTTACATCCTCGGGCCGGCGGACGCCGGTGAGGGGGGCGCCCAGGTGGCGGAGCGCATCGCCCGTGCG
>JAPKGY010000632.1 GCA_026647385.1 Phycisphaerae bacterium
GGACTCGGACGCACGCGGCGTCGATCCCGTCGCCGCTGGTGCCGGCCATCAGGCCGAGGATGTATCGCAACCGATCGCCGGATGTGTCGAGGAGCTTTCGGTGGGCTCGTCCGTGGACCGATGATGTTGCTTTCACGAGCTTGCTCCAGACGGTCTCCGTGCACGTTTCATGACTCACGAATCGCCGATGTGTTGACCGCAGCGCCATCACTCCCGCGAGCCGCGGGCTTTAGCGCTCGTTGCCCCCCGATCGGCCAGTGGGAGCCTGTTGCTTGGAAGATCGAGTTTGCGCGATCGGCACGATAGCAGGGATGCTCGTGCCCGGCAAAAGCACCATTGAGTCGCCGGGGGCGATCTCCTATAGTAACCGACCCGCCGGCCCGGGTGTGGCTGGCGGAAAGGGACGGGCGAACGGCGCATTCTCTGAGGAACCGAGGCGATGACCGAGATACGGGCGACGAACATTACGTGGCATGACGGGCACGTCAGCCGGGGCGATCGGGAGAAGCTGCTGGGGCAAAAGGGCGCGACGGTGTGGTTCACCGGGTTGAGCGGGTGCGGCAAGAGCACCATCGCCTTCACGGTGGAGCATGCACTGGTCGAGCGCGGGCACCTGGCGTACGTGCTGGACGGAGACAACATCCGCCACGGGTTGAACAAGAACCTGGGCTTTTCGGCGGCTGACCGCGAGGAGAACATTCGCCGGATCGGCGAGGTGACCAAGCTGTTCGCCGACACCGGCGTGGTCTCATTGACCAGTTTCATCAGCCCGTACCGCAAGGACCGCGACCAGGCCCGCAGGATTCACGCCGATGCGGGGTTGCCGTTCGTCGAGGTGTACGTCGACGTGCCCATCGAGGAGTGCGAGAAACGAGACCCGAAGGGGCTGTACAAGAAAGCCCGCGAGGCGCTGGCGGCCGGCAAGGGCATGGGTTTCACCGGGGTCGACGATCCCTACGAGGAGCCGCTGAATCCGGAACTGCGCATCGAGAACGCCAAGTGTACGGTGCAGGAGGCCGCGGCGAGGGTGATCAATTACCTGGAGGCCAAGGGGATTCTGCCGGCGCTGGAGTAACGGGCGGGGAGAAGGGGACAAGGGGACGCCAATCGGCCGTTTTGGGCGTTTTTAGCGTGTTTGGCAGTTGATCAGTTGTTCAGGTTATTCTGGAGCGTGCCCTAATCCGCGCAGGTCGGATCGGCGAGAACTTGCGGGCCTTGCATACATCCGAGGAACCTGACGAGGTCATCGGCGTCCACGTCGTTATCGTGGTCGAAGTCGGCGCACGTGCAGGGGACGTCGGTTATCGGGTTTCTCTGGCCGGTGAAACACGTCTGGAACCAGCCGAAGTCCTGCAAATCCACGTCGGTGTCCATATCGTGATCGGCGGGCAGCGGGGGGCAGCAGGCGGTATTCTCGCAGGCGGTTCCGCCGTCGGCGGGCTGACCTCCCAGGAGCAGGCAATCGCCCCGGAGGGCCTCGACGCAGGAGGTGTCCGGGAAGCAGCAGGCGCCGGGCGCGGCGTAGCCCTGGCCGCCGCGGACGGCGACGTCGTCGACGGTGACGGTTCCACCGCCGGGCGCGCCGCGGAGGCAGCAGACGCGATCGGCGCCGCACGGCCCGTTGCAGTCAATCGCACCGTTACATTCCCAGGTCCCGGGCTTCAATTGACACGGCGTTTGGAACCCCATGAGCAGGGAGTTGAAGGGGCCGACGTAGGCGAGAGGTATTTCACACCGGCTGAGGACGTCGGTCCTGAGTTCGACGGTGACGGTGGTGCTCTGGATGGTGAGGCGTACTCTGTGCTGCATATCGCCGCCGACCAATCCGAAATCGCCGGGGGCCGGCTCGTCGCCGCCGGGATCGGGGAAGAGACCTCTTTTCAGGATATGCCACTGGCGGCCATCGAAAAATGCCAGGTGGTCGGCGTGAGGCCAGTGTTCGTCGACTTCGCCGCAATGGCAGGGGTTGTTGTCCAGATGAGCGAGGACTCCGGCGGCGATGGCGGGGATGATCGGGGCGGTATCGATGTTCGGACAGGCGGCCGGCATCGGGCGTTGGGGGGTGGATCGCTGGCGGCAGATGATCGGCCAATAGCCGGTGTTGCCGCTGTCATCGCCGCAAGGGACGCAGTCTGGGCTGATCGTCCAGTTGGTCGGACAGGCAACACCGGCCGTCATCGGCTGCGTCCGGCCATAGCCGATCTCCATGTACATGTTGGCGTAGCGGATCTTGTTGAGCGTCCGACCGGTCATACTGAACTCGAAGGTCAACGGGGTCAGATCAGAGGGGAGCACGGCGGAGTATGCATCGCCGAAATGGCTCCGGATGTAGCTGGTTAAAGTCGCGGTGCCGTTGCCCAGATGGTTGCCGCCGTCCTGGCTTCCGATCTTGGCGCAGTAGGGGTAGGAGGCGCAGTACACGTCGTGCAGGCCGGGCGCCCAGCCGCACGGGTCGTACGGGCGCCAGAGATCCGGTACGAGTTCCGGTGCTTTGATATTCGTATCCGGAGGCGGGTCGCACCGCTCCGGCTCCGGCGGGGGTTCGACGCACATGCGGTCGAAGTCGTTGCAGAAGAGGGCATCGGGTTGGTTCGTGTAGCACCAAGCTGGCTCAGCCGGAAGCTCTTTCGGAATCGAGCAGAGGACGACAGCCAGCACGAGCCGAGCAGGAAACCGTAGCATGGCTGACCCTCCCGGATGTGAGCGAGCTGGGCATCGGCCCGCGAATCCATTGATTATTCTATGCCCGCGCCGCAGGCGGCTCAAGCCCCTGGGCCCGGATGCTCGCGCCCGGCGCAGCGAGAGCCGGAATCCAAGCCTCGGCACAACCGGAGAGAGGCCGTATAATCGCCCCGCGCGGCGGCAAGATTGAGCGTCTGGATAGCACGCCCCGCGAGTCCGCAGGCGTGGCACCCGGCAAGTGAACAGGTGAGCAAGAGAGGGAAGAAGCTGGCGGGAAGATAAGAGGTGCAGGGAGCGCAAAGGGTTCGAAGGGTGTGGAGGTTTGAAATGGCATGAGGAGGACCCAGACGATGCTGTCTCGATCGATTCTCGTGGGAATCGTGTC
>JAPKGY010000633.1 GCA_026647385.1 Phycisphaerae bacterium
GGGGCCCTGCTCCTGGCGTACTACCTCTGTACGATTGTGTTTTTGCTGACGATGCGGCACAAGGTCATGGAGCGGTCGTCCGACGAGTTCGATCTGCCGGTCATCCTGTTCGGCTGCGGGGCCCTGCTGGCCAGCGTGCTGATCGCGGCTTTCTGTAACTACTTGTATGACATGCAGTTCGCGTCGACGGCGGTCGCCCTGGCCCTGCCCCTGATGACCTTGGCGCTGGCCTTGGTGGCGTTGATCGGGCCGCACTGGGAGCTTCAGGCCTTCGGCAAGGACTTCATTGATGGGCAGCTTATCGGGGCCGCACTGCTGGTTTTTGCCATGGTGCTCATTCTGACGGCTGTGGCGGTGGCGGCCTCCACTCGTTTCGGCGAGGTGGCGACTCTGACGATTTGCACGACCGTTCTGCTCGTAGGTCTGGTGTCGGATGTCCTCTTTGGGCAGTACCAGGACACGTATCTGGTTGCCAGGTTGGCGTACTGGCTCTCCCCGAATCTGGCATTTCTTTGGGTGGCTGACGCCCTCACTCAGGAGAACGAGATCACCCTGCGGTACGTGGGGACGGCCTTCGGGTATGCGATGCTCCTGGTGGTCGGCTATCTGCTCATCGGCGTGGCGGCCTTCCAGAAACGCGAAGTGGGCTGAGGCCCCTTTCGGTGTTATAACTCACGCCGACGGATTTGGCTCGCCGGGCTTGGGACGCCGGGCAGGATGGGTGGATGGCGAATGACGGATGTCGAATGAATGACGAAACTCGAATGACGAAGACAAGAGGCTGCACCCGCCCGTCAACGACCGCCCCATCTCGTCGCTCGGGCTTCCGGCTGCCTTCGTCATTCGGGCTTCGGATTTCTTTCGTCATTCACCATTCGTCATTCCACAATCGGGTTTCGACATTGGACATTTGACCTTCGACCTGGGCCCGCAGCCCTGGTCGGGCGCGCCCGTCGGTCATGTGATTGCACGTTCCAGGTTTTCTGTTTGACGGAAACTCCGGCATGACTCCGATTCCCTGCATCGTCTGTGGCCACAACCGGTGGGAGTCTCACCTCGATATTCTTCTGCGCTGCACGGCGTGCGGATTCGTGACCGCGCCGCCGGATGCCCGGCTGAACGTTCATGCCCTGTATGAGGGCGATTACTTCAAGGGCGAGGAGTACCTGGACTACCTGGCGGACGAGCCTTTTTTCCGGCGCAACTTTCGCAAGCGGCTTCGCCACGTGCTGAAGTGGTGTCCCGAGGGTCGGCTTCTGGAGATCGGGGCGGCTTACGGGTTCTTCATGGATCTGGCCCGCGCGCATTTCAGCGTGACCGGGTACGAACTGAACACGGAGGCGGCTGAGCACGCCCGGGAGGCGTTCGGTCTGGAGGTGCGGACGTCGGATTTTCTGAAGGCCGTCCCGCGCGACGTGGGGGGGATGCTGGATGCGACGGTGATGTGGGACGTGATCGAGCATCTGGATCGGCCTGACCGGTACATCGCCCACGTCGCCAGGCTCACCCGGCCCGGGGGCATCCTGTGCATCACGACGGGCGACATCGGGAGTTGGCTCGCCCGCCGCCGCGGGCGAAAGTGGCGGCTGATCCATCCGCCGTCGCACCTGCACTACTTCAATCGCCAGACCCTCACCCAACTGCTCAACCGGTATGGCTTCGCGGTCGTCGATATGAGAACCGTCGGCGTCGCCCGCAGTTTTCGACAGGTCCTCTATTCCGTGCTGGTGCTCCGCCTCAACATGCAGGGCCTCTATGACCTGCTCGCTCGGATTACGCCCCGCTCGCTCGGCGTCACCATCAACACGTTCGACATCATGCAGGTGACGGCGCAGAAGGGGACGTGAGACGGGCCGCATTGCGAATCCGTACACGAAAAAGAGCCCGCGGCTCTTTAGGGTGACGGCGCTCCAGCAGATACGATCGGTCAGCTTGAGTTGTTCCGTTGATCTTGTGCAGCAGCTGCGCCACCTCGAGAAACGTCATTCAATCGGCACGGCCGGCAGTTCCCGTGCATCCCGGAAGATTTGCCAGCGGTCCTGGGGGACCTGGTCGAAGGTTTGTTTGTAGCGGGGGGAGTCGGCCGGCTCGTCGGTTACGTCGCGGATGTGGATTTTCAGGACCTGTTTGGGGTACTGGCGGGCGAGGTGGCTGTAGACTTCGGGGTCTTTTTCGCCGGAATCGCCGACGAAGATGAAGCGGCGCTGCGGGAAGGCTTTGAGCAGGGGGTCGAGGATGGCGAGTTTGTACTCGTACGGCCCGTCGAAAAGGTTGAGGAAGCTGCTGTCCTTGAGGCGGAAGGTTTTGAGGTGGAACGTGCCTTGGGGAAATCCTTCCGTGGCGAGGAACTGCGACAGCGGGTCGTAGAGCTGCCACGGGCTGGCTGACACGTAGTGGAACGACGCGCCGGCCTTCTCCCAATTGCGATAGGCGGCGGCCATGTCCGGCACGGCCCGGAAAGCCAGCAGAAACGTGTTGACGAGCATGATCTCGCGATCGGCGACGTGGGTCACCTTGATCGTGTCGTCGATGTCCGACACGACCGACAGCCCGCCGGGCGAGAGCAGCAGTGAGGCTCCCTGAAAACGGCGAGGGTCACCCTGCGGCAGGACCGCCTCGTACGTCAGCCAGCGATCGGTCGTGGGCGCGGTGGCGGGTTGCGTCGGCAGGGCATTGGCCTGGATACGCAGCGTCGTCGCGAAATGCCCGTTGGCTTCGGATTCGGGCAACGTGTGAACGCGCTGGCCCAGGCGGATGCACACCCGCTTGCCGCGCTCGTTGTCGACCAGGAACCGGCGGGCGCGCTCCTTGAAGGTGGCGGACTCCTCGTCCTGCTGGCCGAGGCCCAACTGGCGACGCAAGGCGCCCAAGGCGGCTTTGCGGGTGAGCGAATCGCGCTCTTCCTCGTAGATCCATCCGGAGATCGGGATGATCCAGACGCGATCCTCCTTGTCGAAGTGTCCGACGGTGGGGAAGAAGACCACGGTTTCGTCCGTTTTCAGCTCGGAAACCGCGTCCGGGGACGTGAGCCACAAGATCAACAGCATGTACCACATGGACAAACCCT
>JAPKGY010000634.1 GCA_026647385.1 Phycisphaerae bacterium
TCGGGCCGTAGAAGGCGGCCTCACCCTTTTCCTCGGTGTAGTTCATGCCGCTTTCGCGGACCGCCCGCCGGACCGCATCCTCGGCCAAGGCCCAGTTTTCCGGGCTGCCGACGTACTTGGTCGAGGCCGGATCGCGCAGGCCGATCCGCACCCGATAATCGCTTAACTTCAATAAATCCAATACCTTGCGCGTCAGGTTGACGCACCCGCTGACTTCTTCGAGCAACTGGTCCGACCGACAGAACAGGTGGGCGTCGTCCTGCGTGAACCCACGAACGCGGGTCATACCCGACAACTCGCCGCTCTGTTCCTGGCGGTAGACGGTGCCGAATTCCGCCAGGCGGATGGGAAGGTCCCGGTAGCTGCGCGGCTCCGAGGCGTAAATCCGGATGTGATGGGGGCAGTTCATCGGCTTGAGCAGGTAGCCGTCGGAGACCTCCAGGTGGGTTTCGATGATTTTGAGGTTCTGGGCCATTCGCCCGGGGGCGGGCATATACCGCTTGGCCTCCGGGCTTTCGGCGCCCACCAGGGCGGTGTGCAGCTCGGGCTGTTCGGACCGCAGGGCGGCCAGGGCGGCTTCGATCCGGGCGGAGACGGGTCCGACGTCGCCGCGCTGGCGTTCGGCCTCCCAGAGTTCGTTCAGCAACTCGGCCCGGCGGCTTTCGTAAAGCGGCGGGAACTGGGCCTCCTTGTAGTAGGGGAAGTGTCCACTGGTTCGGTACAGGTTCAGCTTCCCAATGTGCGGCGTGTAAACCGAGTGATAGCCCGCTTTGACCAGCTCGGCCCGCATGAGGCTTTCGAGTTCGTGACGGACGACGGAGCCGGCCGGCTTCCAGAGAATCAAGCCGCTGCCGACCATCGGGTCGAGTACGAAGAGGTTGAGCTCCTGCCCGAGTTTGCGGTGGTCGCGTCTACGGGCCTCCTCTTGCTGCTTGAGATAGGCGTCGAGGTCCTTTTTCGAAGGCCAGGTGGTGCCGTAGACGCGCTGGAGCTGCGTGTCGTTCTGATCGCCGCGATAGTAAGCGCCGCTGACCTGCATGATCTTGAAGGCGCCGATTTTCGCGGTGCTGGGCACGTGCGGCCCGCGGCAGAGGTCCTCGAAATCCCGCCCCGGCTGCGAGCCGGTAACGTAGAAGCTGAGGTCGCCGTCGGCCCGCTCGGCATTGTCGATCTTGTAGCGGCTGCCCTCCCGGTGAAGCTTGGCTAGGCCTTCCTCCCGGCTCATTCGGACGCAGGTGAACGGGCGGTCGGCCTTGACGATCTCGCTCATTTTGGCCTCGATCGCGGGGAAGTCCTCGGGGCTGAGCGGGCGGTCGAGGTCGATGTCGTAATAAAACCCGTTCTCGACTGGCGGGCCGTAAACCAGCTTGGTCTCGGGGAACAGCGCGCAGATGGCTTCCGCCATCACGTGGGCGGCGCTGTGGCGCATCACGTAGAGGGCGTCGGCGTCGTCCGCCTTGGGGGTTACGATCTCTATGCGGCAGTCACGCGTGATCGGCGTTGCCAGGTCAACGAGTTGGCCGTCGATCTTGGCGGCGACGGCCGCCCGGGCGAGTCGCTCGCCGATCCTGCCGGCCACGTCCGCCGCGGACGAGCCGTCGGGAACCTCCATAACACTGTTGTCGGGCAATGTGACGCGCGGCATGGTCTGACCGCCCCTCTGGATCAACTCATCGAACAAAAAAACGGCACGGAATCCGTCCACCAGGCAAGGCCGCTCCGCCGTTGAGGTCGAAGCGTCGCCTCATGCCGTCGTGGTCGTCGTGGATTCGATGCCGATACGGTTCATAACGGGTGCACCCAGGATCAACGACAGCATAGCACCTGACGCCCCGGCGTCAAGGCGGGCAAGAACGGCTGTCCCGAGGCGAGCGGAGTCCCGACTGGGTGGTATGGGCCAACTCGTGCTTTTCGGGACCTTCCGGGGTTCCGGTATTCATTCCACCCTTGCTGAGGTCACCTGATTCGTTATCTGTTGATCCGGGATGCGCCTGGGGGAAACGGTCGTATGGATGCCCGCAAGAAGCCACGCTGGCGTAGAGTCCGGGTCGAGCTGAATCACAATCCGGCAAGATTACAGTGAAGAACCTCCGGATGTGCTGCCGGGTAAACCGTGTTCAAGGGAACTCGCTTGACCGCGGAACACGTTCAGGGCGAGTCGGGACGCGGCAGGAGCGAAGCCGACCTGCTGCGTGGCCACGTTTCGCTCGCGCCCGAACATCTCCGGGCATGAAAACGGAGGCACGAAAAAGGTGATCGGGATGGTCTCCGGATCGGCGGAAGGTGCGAAGCGCTGGCTGGCTGAGTTTGAATATGGACCGGCGGCTTTGCGGCCGGCCGCAAAAGCATCACGGAGGGTCGTTCTCGCAGTGTTTTCGATTCAAAAAGGTGGTGAAAGCTGTGGGCCCGCACCGGTGGTCTGGGCTTACCACTCCTCGCCGAGGCCGTAGCGTTGGGGGCTGGCCTCGTATGCCTGCAAGGCGGCGGGCATGTCCTCCTGAAGTCGTTCGATGCGGTTTTCTTCCTTGGGGTGCGTGGACAGGAACTCGGGAGGCCGACCCTGGCTGGCCTCCGCCATCCGCTGCCAGAGCGGGACAGCCTCTCGCGGATCGTAACCTGCCTTGGCGGCGTAGATCAGCCCCATCTTGTCCGCCTCCGATTCGTGGGTCCGGCTGTAGGGCAGCAGCACGCCCAGTTGCGTCCCGATCCCGAATGCCTGCAAGGCGCCGCTCCGCATCATCGGCGAGGCCTTTTGGAGCCCGATCGACAGAAGCTCCTCGAT
Organism: Phycisphaerae bacterium; assembly: GCA_026647385.1. Taxonomy (GTDB): domain Bacteria; phylum Planctomycetota; class Phycisphaerae; order UBA1845; family PWPN01; genus JAPKGY01. The sequence goes on from JAPKGY010000634.1 coordinate 2,783, forward strand.
CGTCTCCACGCTCATTTGCTGGCTCATCCGTTCACCGCCGTGTCGGGCCACCGCGTGGGCGACCTCGTGCCCCACGATGACAGCGAGGCCCGCCTCGTTCTTGGTCACCGGCAACAGGCCGGTGTAGACGGCGATCTTCCCGCCCGGCAGACAGAACGCATTGACCTTCGGCGAGTCCAGCAGGGCGAATTCCCACTTGAAATCGGGCCGGTTGGCTGCCTGGGCGATCCGCCGGCCGACCCGCTCCACAATCGCCGTCATCCGGGCGTCCTCGCTCCGC
>JAPKGY010000635.1 GCA_026647385.1 Phycisphaerae bacterium
GGGCCGACAAGCGTCCGGACGGATCGTTCGGCGGCGGAATCCGTTCGAGCAGGCGCACCGCCACCGGATCGTAGCGCTGCACCGGAACCTGGGCGCCGGGGAAGGGCTGGTTGTTCAGCGGATCGATGGGAGCGGGAGCGGAGCGCGAGTAGTCGCCGCGCCGCTCGGCCTCGGTCGGCGGAAACGCCGACGTCGAGGATTGCTCATTCCGGATGCGCAGGCCCTGCCACGAGCCGAAGTAGAACAGCCGGTTCTTGAGGATGGGTCCGCCGATGCTGACGCCGAACTGGTTGTACCGCAGCTTGGCCCGGCTGCGGTCGAAGAAGCGGCGGGCGTCCCCCCACGATGCAGAGTAGGCGCCTGCGTCGACTGCAGCCGGCTTCCTCGTCGTCTATTTGGCCGTGCGCGAGCATGGGACGCCCATGATAGCGAAAAACGGCGAAGGTCGCCACGGCGACGAGCGCGGAGGCCCGCAGCTCTTTCATGTCGCACGATCGCACACGGCCATTTAGACTCCGCGGGCTCCAGACTGTTCCCTCGGTCGCGTGTCCCGGATGCTATCCGCCCGCTCGCCTGTTTTCCAGCCGGCGCCGTTCCTGCGATGGTTTGCCCGGCTGATCCCTGCGAGCTATGGTGACGGCCAAGGCCTGGTGGGCACATTGGTGCGTTGGGAGGTATTGTCTTGAAATCCCGGAAAAACCGTCCATTTCCCAGTCCGGACAACGTCGTGAGCCTGCCGGATGCGCGGGACCGCGTTGTCGGCCTGTTCCGCAAGCATCAGCGCGGCTTCGGCTTTGTCATACCCGCCCCCCCCACCGAGTATGGCGACCTGTTCATCCCGCCAGGGGCCGGCAGAGACGCGATCACCGGCGACACCGTCGTCGCCCGGATCGCCAAACGCGGGCATGGCCCGGCCGGCGCTCGGGTCGAGGGCGAGATCATCGAGATCCTCGAACGCGGCCGAAATCGGTTCGTGGGCGAGCTGGTCAAGGAGGGCAAGACCTGGTCCGTCCTGGCTGACGGCAAAATCCTGGACGCCCCTATCCTCGTGGCGGACGCAAGGTCCTCGCGGGCGCGGGCGGGCGATCAGGTCGTCGTCGAGCTGAGCGAGTTCCCGAGCCACGACCGCCCCGCCCGCGGCGCCATTATCGAGGTTCTGGGTCGCCGGGGCGATCCGGAGATCGACACGCTCGGCATCGTGCGGCAGTACCACTTCCGAGACCCCTTCCCCGAGCCCGTGCTGGCTGAGGCCCGGCAGGTCATTCGCCGCTACAATGTCGATCGCGAACGGGCTCGACGCGAGGATCTGCGCGGCGAGACGATCGTCACGATCGACCCGGACGACGCCCGTGACTTCGACGATGCGATCTCGATTCGCGAGCCGGCCCGCGGGGAATTCGAACTCGGCGTCCACATCGCCGACGTCTCCTTTTTCGTCCGCGAGGGCGGAGCTTTGGACCAGGAGGCGGCTCTTCGCGGCAACAGCATCTACTTCCCACGCCACGTCATCCCCATGCTGCCCGAGGTGCTGAGCAACGGCTTGTGCAGCCTGCAGGAGGGGCAGCCGCGCCTGGCCAAGTCCGTGTTCATCCGATACGACGCCCATGGCCGGCGCCTCGGGACGCGATTCGCGAACACGGTGATCCAGTCGCACAAGCGGCTGACCTATCGTGAAGCCGGCGCCATGATCGACGGCGATAAAAAGGGATTTCCGCGCGAAGTGACCGCCCTGCTGGGCAGGATGAGCCGCCTCGCCCGACTGATCCAGAAGCGGCGGCTGGCGGACGGCATGATCGTCCTGGACCTGCCGGACGTCGAGCTGGTTTTCGACGAAGAGGATCGTGTGATCGACGTGAGGCCCGAGGACGCGAGTTTCTCACACACGATCATCGAGATGTTCATGGTCGAAGCCAACGAAGCCGTGGCTGAGCTGATGACCCGGATCGGGGTCCCCCACCTGCGCCGAATTCATCCCGAACCGCCCGAGGACGCCCAGGCCAAGCTTTTGCAGTTCCTGAAAGTTCTCGGTGGGCCGATCCCGAAGCGCATGGACCGCGAATCCATGATTCGCCTGCTGGCTTCGGTGGCGGGAAAGCCTCAGGCGTTCGCGGTGAATCTGGCCGTCTTGCGATCGATGGCCCAGGCCGAGTATTCGCCCGAAATGACCGGGCATTTCGCCCTGGCGAGCCGGCATTACAGCCATTTCACGTCGCCGATCCGTCGCTACCCCGACCTGGTGCTCCATCGCCTGTTCGAGCTATACGTGGAGGGCAAGCTCCGCGGCCGCCGCGGGCGTCAGTCGGTCCCCAGTCGGGAGGTGCTCGCGGACATCGGGCGGCGGTGCAGCTACACCGAGCGCGAGGCGGAGGCGGCTGAACGCGAATTGAAGAAGCTCAAGATCCTGCGACTGCTGGAACGGCGCCTCGGCGACTTTGAGGACGGCGTGGTCACCGGCGTGAGCAACCTCGGCCTCTACGTGCAGTTGAAGCGGTACCTGGTCGACGGCCTGATCCGGTTCCGCGACCTGCCCAGCGACTGGTGGGACATCGACGTGAGCGGCGGATGCGCCATGGGGCGTCAGCGCGGGGTGCGGATCGCGATCGGAGATGCGCTACGCGTCCAGATCGCCGGCGTGAACATCGCCGCCCGCGAGTTGGACCTCGCCCTTCCGGAGGGTGCCCTGCCGGGCGTCCGACGAACCGGCAAGCGAGTCAAGGAACGCAACGAAAGGACCGTCATACGCCGCACCGGTGGCCACCCGTCGCGCGGGCGGTCTGGGCGGGGCCGGCGTTTCGGCCGCCGGTGACGGCCGTGCGGCCGTTCGCGGCGTGTGGTCAGAGCCTCGCGTCGGAGGATCCAGAGATCCGCCCCGGTCGCCGCCGTCCTGGTCGCCAGGGCGACCACCGGGGCAGGCGGATGAGTGACGGCGTAGTCCGCGACAGCGCACGAAACGGGAAGCACCCGGCCCCTGCCATACAGCAGGATGGACCGGCCGCACAGCGGGATGGACCGGCCGCACAGCGGGATGGACCGGCCGCACAGCGGGATGGACCGGCCGCACA
>JAPKGY010000636.1 GCA_026647385.1 Phycisphaerae bacterium
ATGACCCCGTCCGCCCCGAAGAACGCAGCCGCCTCAGCCGCGTCCGCCAGGCTCACGTCGGCCGTCATCGCATGAGCGGCGTGTTTCTTCTTCACATCGGCGAAGATCCGGACGTGCTCGGCTCCGATCTCGCGGCGGTACCGTAGCAACGGACCGGCGTCAGCCTCATCCATCACGCCTTCGTCAGCCACATGGGCGAAAACGAAGTTTTCCGCCCGAATGAACGACGCCCCACCCACCAGAGCCACCGCCAACGCCTCTTTGTTCGCGCCTGCGAGGACCTGCACCCCTATCGGCACATCGACGGCCCGGCGAATAGCGTCGAGCACCGCGCTCATGCCCGCGACAATCTCCGGCCCGACGTTCCGCCGCAGGTAAGGCCGATCGTGCATGTTCTCGATCATCACCGCGTCAAAGCCGGCCCTCGCCAGGGCCTCGGCCTCACGGACCGACTGTTCGACGATCGCACCCACACCCATCGACGCGAACGGCGTACCCGGCAGCGCAGCCACGTGCACCATCCCCACTATCGCCTTGGGCACGCCGAAGAGTTCCTCTACCGGTGAGCCGACATCCATGAGCACCGCCTCCTCACGCGATACGGACAATCATGAACCTTCATTCACTCTCGGGGCCTGGCGCCGAAATGTCAAAGGCTGATTCGGTTGTCTATTGATGCCGCCCCCGGGGCCATGTTACCCTAACAGACATCCCGACGACGGAGCTACGCCATGGTATCCGAACAAGCCCGGTCGGAAGCCGTGATTCCCTTCGCCAGATCATCCACAAAAAACCGTCTGTTCGCTTTCCTGGCAGCCTTGTCGCTCCTGGCTTGTGTGGCCACGATCGGAGCCTGGATCAGAAGTCACTGGGTTTACGACGAAATCACCTACGCCATCGGAGAGCAACACGTCCACCAAACGCGTTTCATTGCTCACTCAGGCGCCGGCGGGGTGTGCCTCTGCGTCGAAAAATGCTGGCACAAACCGCCGAAGTCGGACAGCGACCGGCCGCCGGGCTTCCGGTGGACGCCCTTCCCCGTCGCGGATGATTCCCCCGCGACCTACCCGATCTGGCAAGGCCAGGGAAGGGTGTTTGGCGATGGTTCATTGGCCCATCGCCTGGGTTTCGAGATTCAGAACTTTCAACTGGGCCGCCCGGGCACATGGTTCGATGAGCAGCACATCCTGACCGTGCCCTACTGGTTCGTGGCGCTGCTGTTGGCGGTCCTGCCGTTCATTTGGGTGCGCCGGCAACGTCGTCTTGCCCGACGCCGAAGACATAACTTGTGCCTCAATTGTGGCTACGACCTCCGGGCCAGTCACGATCGCTGCCCGGAATGCGGAATGCCCATTCCCCCGTCAGCCCGGGCGCTCGCAGACAATGAATCGCCGATGAATCGGGCCGTCGGCTGAAGGCAGATCGATATCCACCGGATCTCGCATAACCAGTTTCAGAACCGCCGCTTGTTTACGACCCGCGGTCATTTCGTCGGCATCCATCGCGGCCGTCTTGTAGAAAACGATCGCACCCGCCCGCCTGACCAGGGCTTGAACCTCGACCAGCCCGGGACTGATCTTCGTAACCGCTCGCAGGAGCACGAGATCGAACCGCGCTCCCGCCATCCGGGCAAACTCATCCCCACGCGCGTGTCGGACCACGAGATTCCTCAGGCCAAGCGTCTCGCCAGCCTCGGCGACGAAACGCGCCTTTTTCCCCGTGCCGTCGATCGCGGTGATGTGCCAGGCTGGACAAACGATCGCCAGCGGCACGGCTGGGAACCCCGCGCCGGTCCCCACGTCCAGTACGTTCAAAGCTCGCCCGCGATCGATCCCCGGCACCGCCAGCAGACTGAGCGAGTCGGCGTAATGCTTGACCGCCGCGTCAGCCGGCGTCGTGATCCGCGTGAGGTTGAACTTCCGATTGGTTTCGACCATTTGCTCGAAGTGCGCCCACATCAGAGCTTCCTGCCCAGCCTCCGGCGCCACCCCCAGTGGTACCGTAGCCGCCATCAACGCATCGCGGAAAAACGAGCGGTCCCCCCCTGTCGCTGTTTCACTCATGCCCATATCTTACTCACCGAGCCACGGCGCGGATATCCCGCCGGCGACGCGACCCGATCCTCGCTGCGCGAGAAGGGGCCACCCGCGCCGCCGCTCTTGATGCCGCGACCGGAGACGGTTACGTTTGTGCGACTTGGCGAACCGGGCCTGGGTATGGGCCCCCATACCTCTCGGTACTCCGAGGGGGGTCGATGGTCGATTGCGGACCCCGTTGGCGTTGCAGGCGTGTCGTTCCCGTCCCCGATCATCGCAGATCCACCCTCGTCGCGCGAGGACGGACCACCCACGGGGGTCTCGCTCCGCGTGTGAGAAAGGATTTCAGCGTCGTGCCGGAAATCAAAGCATTTCGCGCCCTTCGTTACAACACCGACCGGTTCGGCCGGGACCTCTCCAGGCTCATCGCCCCGCCGTACGACGTTCTCTCGCCCGACGACAAGGCCGCCCTGCTGGCGAAACACGAGCGGAACATCGTGGCGATCGACCTGCCGTTCGTGCCGCCGAAGTCGGCCGGCCCGGACGAAGTCTATCAGCAGGCGGCGCGCACGCTCGAACAATGGCGATCCGACGGCACGATCGTCCCCGACGACAAGCCCGCCATCTACGTCTATCACCAGGAATACGAGCATGCCGGCAAGCGATACCTCCGTCGCAAGTTTTTCGCCCGGATGCGTCTGGAAGAGTTCGGCCAAGGCACCGTGTTCCCCCACGAGCACACCTTCGGCGGCCCGAAGGCCGATCGCTTGAAACTCATGGAGGCGACCCGCTGCCAGCTCTCCGCGGTCTTCGGCCTGTACAGCGATCCGGACAACGCGGTCAACCGGCTGCTCGACGTGGGGTCCGGGCCGGCCCATCTCGAAGGCGAACTCGAGGGCGTACGGAACCGACTGTGGCTCGTGCAGGATGGAACCGTCATCCGCAAGCTGGCCGACCTCATGGCCCGCCGACCGGTGTTCATCGCCGACGGGCACCATCGCTACGGCACCGCTCTCAACTACCGCA
>JAPKGY010000637.1 GCA_026647385.1 Phycisphaerae bacterium
GCATGATCGTCACCATCGGCGTGGACGACATGGTGATCGTGGACACGGCGGATATTTTGCTGGTTTGCAAAACGGATCAGTCGCAGAAAGTGCGGGACATCGTGGAGCATTTGAAAAAACACAACCAATTCCGCCTATTTCGCGAACTGGTTGCTGCCCAACGGCTGGCTGGGCACGGGCTTCCTGGAGAATCACAGTATCACCGCGGAAGTCGCCCCAACCACCGGCCGTCAACTGGTCAACGATCTCCCCTTCGCCATGAAGTTCGAGGGGGCGGGAGATTCGTACGGCAGCCCCAGACCCCAGTGGCTGGTGCCGACCCGACACGTCTTCCCGCTCATTTCCGCCATCCAGGCGAAGGACCCGTCCAAAAACATGATCAACGGTACGGACGCCAATCCCCTGAGGCTCCGGTATCATCTCAACCACTACACCAATGATGACTGCGACTGGTGCGGCGGGGATATCGGCAACTCGATCTGGTACGCGGAACTGACCCTGAATGACGATCGGGCCCCGACGGACTACGTCTGGAGGGTGTGCAACCCCGGCAGCGAATCCTTCGCCGCCTACCCGATCGTCTGCCAGCAACGGCTGCGGGATTCCATTCCCGGCTGCCCGCCGCTGAGCACCCAGGTCCGGGCCAGCATCGCCGTGGGGCTACTGGCCACGCTGGATACGAATCCGTGCGACGTGGAGAACGGGCGGCAGCCGACGAACTATCACCTGAACGTTTTCGACGGGTTGAAGTGGTGGGACCTTCGACAGAACCTGTTCCCAGGCGGCGGGACCGGACAGAAGCCGGGCAACTTCCCCGTCCGCGAGGGGTTGCCGGCCTGGCTTTATATGGAAGTGCGATCGAACGAGATTTATCTGACCTGGGACGTGTGGTGGGAATTCGATCCGAACCACCCCGGCCTCGAGATTGAGCACAGTTACGCGACCGTTCCCCGTATGTATACCGGGCCTTTCAACAAGCTGGCCTCGGGCCCGGGCCCCGCCTGCGAGCTCAATTCCGGAACCTACACCTGCAAAGGACCCCACGACGTTTACAAGTACTGTTCCGGGTCCGACCTGAACCGGAACGGGTCGATCAAGAAGCCGGACTGGTGCTGGCGGAACACCTTCGTTGACTCGCTTGTGCTCTATGACGGCGTGCTGGTTTCCAACGACGGTGCCTGCTGCCTCCCCAACGGAACGTGCATGGTCACGAATCCCGATGTGTGTACGGCCAACAACGGAAGCTTCTACGGTACCGGCACGGTCTGCGAAAGTGTGGTGTGCTGCCCGATCCCCTTCGCTGATGCGGAGGGTGACGGGGACGTGGACCAGGAGGACTTCGGGCTGTTCCAGATCTGTTATACCGGTCAGGCCGGCGGTGTACCGAACGGCTGCGATTGCTTCGACCGCGATGACGACGGCCACATCACCCTCGATGACTTTATCGCGTTCGGCCGGTGCTTCACCGGGGCGAACGTGCCGTGGAGCCAGGGGCTGACGCCCAATTGTGAGCCGTGATCGGCTGAACGGCGATCGGGGATCGGCGTTTGCCCCGACGGACATTGACACCGGCGGGGTGCTTCGCTCCGAGGCCCCCGCCGGCTTTTTCGTTCGGACGGTCCTGCAAGACCGACGTGGATTCCGCGCCGGCTTCAAAGGTGCCGGCAGATCTGGACGCCCTGGCAGCCCATTCGCCCGTTTATCGGGCGGGTCGAAGGCCTCCGGGAGCCCGGCAGGCGGTGATCAACGGTAAAAAAACCGAGTGCCCGGAAGTATCAGCGTGCTTGTCAGAGGAGGTCACCAAGCTCCGACGATACTTTCGGGCACTTTTTCAGTTTTTGGCAAGTCGACATGGATATGAACGGAAAATCTCTCCCGGCCTAACGCGGTTTTGAGTTTTTTTTGCGGTCGGGCGTGGCCTTTGTGTCGATCTTGCAGTAAACTATTGTGTAGGCTAGGCTTACGGCGTGCCCAGGTTTCGGGCGGGGGTACAAAAAACCGCATGCAAGCCGTGGAATTCAGCAAAATCATGGCCCAGATCAACGCCGGAGACAGCGCGGCCATGGATTCCCTGCTCGTCGCCAGCTTTTCGCCCCTGCGGGCGGTCATTGTCCACCACATGAGCGATACGCTCCGAAAAGCCCACCTGGAGCCCGAAGACGTGATCCAGGAGGTCTTTTCCGCCGCCTGGACAAGCTTGCCCGAAACCCGCTTCGAGAGCTTCGAGGCCTTCATGGGTTGGCTTCGTCAGATCGCCGAACGGAAGCTGATCGACATGCACCGGGCGATTGTGGCGGGCAAGCGGGACGTGCGTCGGCAGGCGGCTGCCTGGGGGGTCAGGAGCGGCTCCTACGTGGATCTGCTGGACCGGGTGAGTTCGCCGCTTTCGACGCCCAGCCGGGGGGCGGCCCGTAGCGAGGCCTTGGCTGTCCTGATGGTCCGGATGCAGCAATTGCCCGAGGACTATCGGCAGGTGCTTCACTGGCGGCTGATCGACGGTGAGCCGGTGGCGGAGGTCGCCCGTCGCCTCGACCGCAGCGAGGCGGCCGTCCACATGCTGTGCCACCGGGCCATGAAACAGCTTCGCGACCTGATGGGTGCGCCGTCGGACTTCTTGACCCAGGCGTAATGCCGTTTTCGGCAAGAGAGTTTCATTGTGGTGCGGCCTTCTCTCCACAGGCGAGTCGCCTGCCAACGCGTACGCCGCCTGAGCGGCCGGGCCGGCTGCACTTGACCGAAAACAGCGGTAGATCCATGCGTGGTTCGGGGACAGGGCTTCGTGATGTGCGACTCACGCCATCTGTGTCCAACCGCTTCTTCTGACCCGCGATGCCTTCGAATGCGTGCCGTTCTCATCTGGTTGGCCGGCTTATATGCCTGTTGTACGGGCTGCGGCCTCAACGTCTACAATGCGATGCCGCGGCTTGTGCCGGTTGATCCGTCCGGCTCCGCCATCTCGCGCGCCTTGGCGTATCTGGAGCTCACTCAGGTTACGGTCGAGGAGTTGGCGATCTCTGGCATTATTGTTGATATCTCGATCATTAAGTATGCTTCTTACC
>JAPKGY010000638.1 GCA_026647385.1 Phycisphaerae bacterium
TACTCGCCCTCGGAATTCTCGCGAACCACCACCAGATCGATCGAGCACTTGCGGGCCAGGATCGACGGCACGCCCCGCGGCAGTCGGCAAGGCCGAACGCAGGCGTACTGATCGAAACCCTGGCGCAGGCGAATCAACGGCTCCAGCGTCACGTGATCCGGAAGCCGCGCGGGATCGCCCAGCGCGCCGAGAAAGATCGCATCGAAGCCGCGCAAAACGCCCAGGAAATCCTCGGGGACGATTCGGCCGTGCTCGAAGTAATAGTCCCCGCCCCAGGGGAAACTCGTCATCTCGAGCGCAAAACCCCCGACACGCTGCCGGACCGCCTCCAGCACGCGAACCGCCTGCTCCAGAACCTCCGGACCGATGCCGTCGCCGGGATACAACGCAATTCGAAACGTCTTCACCGCTTCAACTCTCCTTACTCAAACTGACCGATTTGCCTCCGCGGAAGAGAAGCCCGGGGACTGTCCCCATTTCGCCGGGACAAGAGCCAGGCTTCGGAACACTATGGGCTCGATCCGTCAGAAACCTGCCGCGAAACAGGGACTGTCCCCCTCTCCCACGCACTCCGAGCGGGAATCGATTTCAAAAGTTGCTCCCAGACCGGGATCAGTTGGGCGACGTCGCCCCCGCAAATACACCAGTCGCACCCCGCCTCGATGGCGGCCTTCAACAGCGGCCCGGCCCCCACCAGAATGCCCGCGTGGCGGCCGGCCGCCCGCGCTTGGCGAATGCAATCGCACGTCGTTCGGATCAGGTCGGGATGAGCCAGATCCCCTCCGCAACCCAGACTCATCGACAGATCGCCCGGCCCGATGAAAACGCCCGCCAGCCCTTCGACACCGCAAATCGCATCCAGGTTCCGCACCGCCTCCACCGTCTCGATCTGGGCGAACAGGGACGTGCGCGCGTTGGCCTCCGCGAACGCGTCCGAACTGCGCATCAGGCCGTAACCCACCCCCCGGCTGCGGGTGTTGAAACCACGGGCGCCCAGCGGCGGGAACTTGCCGAACTCGACGATCGCCCGAGCCTGGTCCGCCGTGTTCACCATCGGAACCACCACGATCCGCGCCCCCGTCTCCAGGGCCCGCAGGACGTGACAGCGCTGGCCGTCGGGCACCCGGATGGTACCGAACCCTCCAGCAGCTTCTACCGCGAAACACAGGGCCTCGGCGGCGGCGTAGTCGGCCGTGCCGTGCTCCATCTCCACCCAGACGGTGTCGAACCCGACCTTCACCGCCAGCTCCGCCAGCCGCGGCGCGTTGCTGTAAATCGCCACGCCCCGCACGAGCCGGAGCCTCCCCTCGCCATCCGTGAACACGTCCGCTTGCGGTGCACTCATGGTTTTTTCTCTCATCCGACCCACTGGGGAACGAAAGTGCCGCCCTTGATCTGCTTCTCGACGATCTTCCTGGCGGCCCGGATGTGCTCGCGCATCAATTGCTCGGCCCGATCCGCCCGATGGTGGTTGATCGCATCCAGGATGGCCAGGTGCTCCGCGCAAACGTCCACCGGGTCCCGGCCCAGACGAATCACCTTGCCCAAAATGGCGTAGCTCTCCGCCAGCCGAATCAGCATGCCGTTGCCCGACAGCCGAACCAGTTGCTGGTGAAACCCGCGATCCAGCAGAGCCATCTCATCGAGCGCGCCGGCCTTGCCCCGCGAACACATCCACTCCGCCAGATCGTGCAGCCGGCTGGTTTCGTCCCAGGTTACGCGGTTCACGCAGAGACGCACCGCCAGGCCTTCAAGAGCCTCGCGGACGTCAAAGGATTCCAGCAGCGTCTTGATGTCCAGTTGGCCGACGAAGACGCCCCGATTGTCGATCGTCTCCACCAAGCCGTGAACCTGCAACTCGAGCAGCGCCTCGCGCACGACCGCCTGAGAGACGCCGAAGTTCCTCGCCAACTCCTGCTGAACCAGCTTGTCGCCCGGCTTGTACTGCCCGCCGAGGATCAGCTTCTGCAGCTCGTCGCGCACCCGATGCCTGGCCGGCTGCCGCCGCCGACGACCGTCATCCGCTGTTCCAACCGACGCCGCCCGCATACAAACCCCCGGGGCCCTCGTGCCCCATAGCCTCCGGACGCCCGCCCCTGGGTCTTCTGTACCCCCTCAGCCTCCGGACGCCCCCGCTCTCCCGGCCTTCCGTGTGCCTCCGCAGCCCCCCGAGTCCTGTGCCCCCGGCGCCTCCCGGCGCCTCCCGGCCCAAATTATCGATAATCCTGTCAAATTATCGATAATTCACCTTAGATTATCGATAATTTCCTGGGCCGTCAAGGCCGGCCCCCGCGCTTTTCCGCCCGGATGGGTGTACCGGACCCTTCCCCGACTCCCCACCACCGCCGAACACCCGATCCAAGAGCCGGACACCGCGAACGGACCGACGTTATAGGCGAGTGGAATGACGTTATAGGGCCATTTGACCTCAATCGGGCCCGCAAAGTCGCCGATCAGACCGTGACGGCCTCGCCTGGTCGAGACAAAAGCCGCCTGCGTCGGAACGGGCGCCGGCCATGGCGGTCCGGAGACAAGGCTCGTCGGCTGGGAAGCAAGGCCCTGTCAAAGCGGAAGCGTGACCGAGGGCATCGCGAGTGCGCCTTCGGGGGTCGCGGTGTGACGAACTCGCCTGGACGTCACGGCATGAACCCTTCAGACAGCAGCCTCCGCCGGGGCATCGGCAGACTGGTGGCTGCCACCGTCACGGTATTCATTCTGTGTGGGCCGTACGTCGCCAACCTGCTCGTCGAGCACACCCGCCAGATGCTCATGTGGCGGGTCTTTCTCGAGCTGTTCAAGTGGTTCTTTCGGACGAAGCCCGTGGAGTTGACCGGAAATGCGACTTCAGACCCGAAGGCTCCCAAGGCTGGCGCTTACGTTGCTCTTAAGCGCCGCCGCGGCCAGTAGCCTGAGCGGCTGCATCAGCCTGGGCGGCCGGCCCGAGCCCACCACCAAGGGCCAGCGATCCCGCGACGACGCCGCCAAACGCGGCAACGGCCAGACGGTTAAATTCCCGACGATCCAAATCCTTGCGGCTCATTTCATGTTCCTCGTCGA
>JAPKGY010000639.1 GCA_026647385.1 Phycisphaerae bacterium
AGGGCGAATTCCGCCACGTCGAATCTTTCACTTCAATTCTGACAATTTGACGTGTCGACCTTTTGACGTTTTGACGTTTTGACGTTTCCCTACCCTTTTTTCGCCTTCGCCCGCCGCCGCAGTTCCGCCTCGATGAACATCTGAATATCCCCGTCGAGCACTTTTTCGGGTTGGGCGGTTTCGACGTGGGTGCGGTGATCCTTGACGCGCCGGTCGTCCAGCACGTAGCTGCGGATCTGGCTGCCCCAGGCGATCTCGCCCTTGTCGCCGTACAGCCGCTGCAGTTCCTGATCCCGTTCAGCCTGGCGAAGCTGCTCGATCTTCGACTGCAGAATGGCCAGGGCCATGCGTTTGTTCTGCATCTGGCTGCGCTCGTTGACGCACTCGACGGTGATGCCCGTCGGGAGGTGTTTCGCCCGGACGGCCGTCGCCACCTTGTTGACGTTCTGGCCGCCCGCGCCGGACGCGCGCCGGAAGTAGATCACTTCGAGTTCCTCTTCCTTGAGTTCCACGTCCAGGTCTTCGAGCACCGGCAGGACATCCACCGCCGCGAAGCTCGTGTGCCTCCGCTTGTTCGCGTCGAATGGACTGATCCGCACCAGCCGATGCACGCCGCGCTCGCACGACAGGTATCCCATTGCGTAAGGCCCTTCCACCTTCAGGGTGATCGAGCGGACTCCCGCCTCCTCGCCGTCGGTCCGGGCGAGTTCGGAGGCTGTGTACCCGTTTCGCTCGAAATAGCGCAGGTACATCCGCAGCAGCATCTCCGCCCAGTCGCAGGCCTCGGTCCCGCCCGCGCCCGCCTGGATGCTGAAGAAGCAGTCTCGCGCGTCGTTCTTGCCCGACAGCAGAGCCATCAGCTCCACGCGATCGACATGCTCCTGCAGGGAACCGAGTTCCGCGTCCAGTTCCGCGAACGTCTCCCGGTCGTCAGCCTCCCGGGCAAGCTCCAGCAACGCCTGGGCATCCTGGCTGCGCTTCCAAGCCTGCTCGATCGGCTCGATCGTGGCCTTCAACGCCTTCAGTTCCTGAACCACCTCCCGGGCCCGCTCCTGGTTATCCCAGAAGGTCGGCTGCGACATGGTCTCATCCAGTTGCTGACGGCGGGCGATCTTGGCGGGCAAGTCAAAGAGAGTCCCGGAGCGCGATGATCCGGGCCGACAGGTTGTCCAGCGTACCGACGGGGTCTTCAAACTGCATCTGAGTCTTCTCCTTTGTCCCCCCAGTTTACCCTCCTTTCACCAAACGGACAACCGACCCCCATAACGATCTCCAGCCAATAACGCCTCCGCCCTTCCACGCCTTTGTGTTTCCGTGCCGGAGTTTACCCGCCGTGGCGGGTGCCTCTGTACCTATGTGCCTCTCCGCCTCTCTGCCCTTCTTCCTCCGCGCCTGCATTTCCAAACCCCTCCGCAGCGACTATCCTGTTTCCATGAGGTGAATCCGATGACCAGGCGACCCATCGTCCTGTTGATCGTTGTGCTTGCGACCGCCGCCGGCCTGTGGGCATGGTGGACGCGAGAGGGACGCGAACGTCCGCGCATCTACAACGGCCCGATGGTCCAGATGGTCACGACAGAGGGGTTCACCCTCACCTGGCAGATCACGCCCGACCTGCCCGCGAGCGTCACCCTCCTCGACCAGGACGGCTCCGAACTCGCGTCCTTTGAACCGACCCGAATCCTCGATCCCGTCACCTCCACTCAAACACGCTGGCGGTGCGATGTCCACGATCTCAAACCCGGCATGACCTACCGCTACCGGATCTGCGCCACCCCCCCGTCAGACGGTAAGATTGTTGCGGCTGAGAACACCGTCCGGACGGCCGTCGACCGCCGACAGCCTTTCCGATTCCTCGCCCTGGGCGACACCGGGACCGGCGGCCGGGCCCAGTACCGCGTCGCTCGACAACTCACCTCCTGGGCGCCAGACCTCGTCCTGCACACGGGTGACATCATCACCCCCAAGCCGGTGCGTGAGGACCTGCCCGCCAAGCTCTTCGCACCCTACACCGAACTGTTCGCCACAACCCCCATGTATCCCTGCCTGGGCAACCACGACTGCCGCGTCGAGCAAGGCGGGCCAATCCTGGAGACGTTCGTTTTCCCGGACAACGGCCCGCCGGGCGAAGCTGTCGGCCGGCATTACTGGTTCGACTGGGGCGACGCCCGCTTCATCGTCGTCGACTCGAACCACGACTACCCCTTCTTCCGCGACGTTGTGGCTCCGTGGTTCGACCGGGTTCTGGCGGACGCCGGCGACCGCTGGACCATCGCCGTCTGGCACGAACCGGTCGTCACCAACGGGGGCCAGTATCCACCCGCAGAAAAGCTCCTGCTCAGCCTCGTGCCGGTTCTCGACCGGCACGGCTGCACCCTGGCGCTGAGCGGCCATCAGCACGGTTACGAGCGCAGCCGTCCCCTTCGCGCGGGCCGGATCGCCGCCGATGGCGAAGGCACGGTGTACATCGTGACTGCGGCAGGTGGCAGTAACCTCTACGCGCAGAAAACCCCGTATTCGCCCACGATCGCCGCTTTCTGCGACAGCCGGCACAGCTTCACCGTCGTGGACGTCACCCCCGACCGCCTGGCCATCCGCCAGATCGGCGACGACAACCGCCAACTGGACGAATACCAGCTCGAAAAGCGCGCGAAATGACCATCGAATAGAGTATAAAAGACCGTTCGGGCGCTGATAGCCCGTTTAGCCGCGCCCCGAAGGGGATCGCTCCCCCGCCCGCTAGTTATAACTATACTTGATCAGAAAAACCCTGAACTTCTCCGCGTCCATCTTGCCGGCATGCGATCCGACGACCTGCCCGTCCGGCCGAATCACGTAAAAGGACGGTACGACGCTCACTGCGAGGTGGTCGGCCAGCTTCTTGTCCAGCACGGTATCCAGACGAACCGGCACGAAACTCTTCATCAGGCGCTGCACTTCCGAATCCGTGAAAACCTTCAAGTCCATCTCCCGGCAATCCGTGCTCACCGCCGAGGCAAACTGCACCAGAACGCGCCGCCGCTGCTCGATGCCGCGACGCATGGCCCGATCGT
>JAPKGY010000064.1 GCA_026647385.1 Phycisphaerae bacterium
CAACGCCGTGCTGGCATTCATGGACGTCAGGGTAATCGGGTTGTTTGCCGGATCATTGGCAGTAATACTTTGCAGCGAGAAAGTCACCGGCGTGTTGTTGGGCGTATTGGCTCGGGCACTGATCTGTGCGAGGCGCAACGTCGCGACCGTCCACAGCGGCGATGTCGGGAACCGATCGTGCAGCTCGGTCCAGACCTTTTCGGCCGCCTTACTCGGAAAATCGCTGTAATAACGCAGGATTCCCCGCTCCCGGGAGGTCTCCCGGTCGATTCGCATGTCCAGCGCCCGCCCCTGCAGGTAAAGCAGGTTCGGAATGTACCGGCTGCGGGGGAACTTGCGCCGGAACTCCTCGCACGCCGAAGCCGCCTCGTCCTGCTGCTCCGCGAACGCCTCAGCCAGCAGCCGCAGTTCGACCTCCAGGCGAACCTGTTCCTCCCTCGCCAGCGCGCCGATGGGGGTGCCCTGCTCGTCGCGCTGCCGGGCCAGGCGCTGGATCGGGATCGACAGATCGACGTTGTCGACGAAATGCGTCGTGGAAGCGGGCCCGTAATACGACTCGATCAGCCGGTAGTACAGTTCGTCCCGCCCCACCTTGACCTCGAACAACAGTACCGGCGCGACGAACATGAGGGCCATCAGCGGGGCGATCGCGCCCGGCCGATAGTTCACCAGCTTGGCGATCAGCAGCACGATCCCCATCACGACGCACGCCGCCACGATCGCCAGGACCCACGGCACGTACAGCTTGGCCAGCTCGACCGGCGCGAGCACCTGCGACAACGACGCGTTGCGGGTCGCGAGCATGTAATACACCAGCACCGGAAGCAGCGCGATCAGCGCGGTGGCGTAATGAAAGGAGAACTGCAAGGGTCGCCATCGCGCCAAAAAGCAGCAAAACGTCACCGTCAGCGCCAGCCACGGCAACATGGCGATGAAACAGATGATGGCTGTGAACACCAGCGCATAGGGCAGCCGATAGAGCATCGACACCAGAATCGGGATCGACGTCAGCGACGCCATGATCAGCCCGATGATCACCATCATCAGTGGGACCTGGCTCACCGGGATCGGATGGGTGAGATAGTCGAAGAGGGTGAGTTGCTGCTCGCGGAAGGGGTCGAAGGCGTCCCACCACGCCCGCCAGTACTCGTCGCCGGTCGGCATGAAGTACCGGCCCGTCCGGAGCCAGAGCGCGAACGCACCCAGCCCGGCGAACAGCAACACGTCGGTGAGCATCAGCGCGAACGCCCGAAGTCGATACTTCGGGTGGGTCCACTGCCAGACCTCGATCGACGTGCCGGTGTCCGGCCGATGCCCGGGAGGCCGCCTCAGACCCAGAAGCCAGCCCAGCAGCCGGAACGGGCGCTCGGTCGCCCTGCGCACTGGTTTGATCACAGCCGACATGAAGTCCTTTGCTCAGTAAACCGAGCGGCCGTCGGTCCCTCAGCCGCGATTCACGCGCCGCAAATCGCGGTCAACCCCGCGGGCGCGCCGCCGTCCGTTCAGGACCTTAGGATCACGGATCGATGCGATTGGCGCGCATCTTTTCCCGAAAGGTACCTGTTGGCCCGCGGCCCACGGAAAGGCGGTCCGCCTTAGGCTTCCTCGCCACGTACAGCGCGACGATTCCGCACGATCTCCGATGCACCGCCGTTTCCGCGAAACCCGCCGCGGCGAGCGCGGATCGAATCCCTTCGCTGCCTGGAAAGCTTAACACCGATTTCGGCAAATAGCGATATGCCCCGGTTCGGTCCCCGCTGATGAGCCGGGCCAGCAAGGGCAGAACGTGGTTGAAGTACAGCAGATACAGCCGCCGCAGAATCGGCCGGGCCGGCACGCAAAACTCGAGGATCACCGCCCGCCCGCCGGGGCGCAACACACGATACATCTCCGCCAGGCCCGTCCCCAGATCCTGAAAATTCCGGATGCCAAACGCGCACGTGACGATCGAGACGCATTCGTCCGCGACCGGCAGGCGCAACGCATCCCCTCGCGCGAACCCCCCGCGATCGATCGGGCGCCGCCCGGCCAGTCGGAGCATGTTCTCCGCGAAGTCCACGCCCAGGATCCGCACGGGACGGACCGCCCCCCCCGCGAACGTCCGCGCAACGTCACCCGTGCCGCAGGCCACATCCAGCAACACGTCGTCGCCCCGTACCTCCGCCAGCCGAGCCATCTCACGCCGCCAGCCCGCGTCCCGTCCCGCGCTGGCCACCCGATTGACCCGCTCGTACGTCGGCGCGATGGCGTCGAACATCTCGCGCACGCGCTCCGCCTTATCCGGCTGCGCGTGCGGCGCCCCCAGACGGACCTCGTCCCATACCCTCTCATCCGTCCGCGAAGATCCGCATTCCCGTGTCATCCACGGTATTGTAACGGGATTGCGGGTGCGGCACCGAATCGGCGGAATCGGACTGAATCCGCCAGGTCGCCCTACCCGCTGAGCCGCGACCCGAAGGGAGGCGATCTCCTCACTTCGTCGGACGCGTCGCCGGCGCCGTCTGCGTCGTGGGGCGTGTCGGACGATCCCCCCAGAACACCGGTTTGCGTTTTGAAGTGGGCCGGGTGGTCACCTGGAGCGGCTCGGGCGCGGGACGGCTCGCCGGGTAGCGCGGCGGCTGCACGCCGACGACCCGGTATTTGGCCCGCACCTCCTGCATGGCGTGGAACAGGTCCTCCTGTTCGAGCCAGTGCTTCATGATCTCTTCGAGGCTCTCGTAGGTCGTCTGGGGCGGCGGGTTCCGCTCCATGACCTGGACGAGATGGTACCCCACCGGAGACTGGATGACCGGCGTCAATTGACCCGGTTGCAGCTTGAACGCCTCCTCCGCGACGAATTCCGGCTGTTGCAGGTGCCGGTGGAACGGGCCCAGGTCGCCGTCGAGTACCGCCGAGTCGGACTCCTTGACGCACTCCTCCCAGGTACGCTTCCCGGAGAGGATGTCCTCGCGCATCTTTTCCAGTCGGTTGCGGACGGCCTCCCGCTCCTGGTCCGTAGCGTAAACAGGTACAAAGAAGTATATCTGGCGAGCCCGAACGGTCGAGCCGTCGAACTCGGACTTGCGGGCTTCGAAGATCTCCTTTAACTTCGCCTTGTCGGAAATCAGCGCCGCCCCGCGATCGGCGAACTTCGCCCGAACCAGCCCGATCAGCACGGACCGCCGGTACTGCTCCCAGTCCTCGCCGCGTTTCTCGTATTCCTTGCGCACAGAATCCACGGACTCCAGGCCGGCCGCCTGCACCTGCTGGGCAATCTTGGCGTCCACGTCCGCCGGGCTGACCAGTTCCGGATGGTCCTGGGCGTACAGCAGCAACAGCCGATCCTCCACCATGCCCAGCAGAACGGCGTCGCGCATCCGGTCACCCGCAGCCGGATTGCTTCCGACGACGTGTTCAAAGTCCGCCTGGGTGATGGTGATACGATCCCCGATCCGGACCAGCACCATCTCCTCCGCCGGCTGGGACGCAGGCGCCGACGCAGCCGCGACCTCGGCCGACGCCGCTTTGCCCATCACGAGCCACAATCCCAACACAAACGTCCAACCTGGCCTGCGTACCATGACTCGAACTCCACGATTACCGGTCCCGGCCCGCCCGGGCGTCTTCTCCAAGTCTCTTCTGCCTCTTTTTCGGCCAACCCGCGGCCGAACATGAAGGCTCGGGTCACGGCTCCTCGCGGGGATCGCCCGGACCCCGTCAAGCTAACCGCGATGAAAGGTTAATGCGAAACTCCGATCTTCGACTCGGTGCCCGCCAATAGCCTTTTTACGTTGCTCCGGTGGCGATAGATCACCAAAAGGGCGAGCGCCACCCCAAACATATACAAGGGCCAGAGCTGCTGCGTCGTCCCCCACCGCCCCCGGCTCAGATACGCACCGGCTGCGAACAGCAGCGGAAACGCCCCCGCCGCCACAAGCGACCCGACCGAAACGTATCGCGTCACGCCCGTGACCACGATCCAGAGCCCGAACGCCGCCAGCCCGGGAAGCGTGAAATACGGGTAGATTCCCAGCAGGACTCCCAGCGAGGTCGCCACACCTTTGCCGCCCTTGAAACCCAGATAGATCGGGAAAATGTGGCCGAGAATGCACGCCGCCGCGACGGCCATCCACACCAGGAAATCCGTGGCCGCCAGCGGGTTGCCGCCGGCCCGGCCACTCAACCAGAGCCCTGCGAGACAGACCGGTGCGAAACCCTTGAGCAGATCCAGTCCGAAGGCCGCGAGCCCGTAAGGCCGACCCAGCACCCGGCCGACGTTCGTCGCCCCGATATTGCCGCTTCCCTGCGTCCGAACATCCACCCCCCGGGCGAAACCGATCAGCAGCCCGAACGGAATCGCCCCGCACAAATACGCGCCCAACACAATCGCGGCCGCGGTGGCCGCCTCCACAAGCGTCACCGATATCCCCCTTTTCGCAACGAACCCGACTCGATCAGTTCCTCGTAAAACCTCACCGCCTGTCGGGC
Source organism: Phycisphaerae bacterium (assembly GCA_026647385.1). Lineage (GTDB taxonomy): Bacteria > Planctomycetota > Phycisphaerae > UBA1845 > PWPN01 > JAPKGY01. The sequence continues at coordinate 4,468 of JAPKGY010000064.1, forward strand.
ATGCTCGCGCATCGTGACCCCCGAAATCGCCCGAGGGGCGGCTTCCGCGCACGCCCGCCGATGGTTGTCATCGCAAAGGGCGACGATGGCGTCTGCCAGGGCACTCACGTCGTCCGGCGAGTCGATGACATATCCTTCGCGTCCGTTGGTGATTCGCTCGGCCGCCCCGTTGAACCGGGTGGTGATCACGGGTACGCCGGCAGCCATCGCCTCGAGCACCACCCGGCTGCACGGGTCGTAATACGTCGGATGCACCAGGACGTCCGCGGCGTGGTAGAAGGCCGCGATCCGCTGGGTCGGTCCGGCGAAGATCACCTGCCGCTCGACGTGCTTCTGCTCGGCCAGGCGGGCCAGCGAACGGGGATTGTCCCGCCCCACCACCACGGCGATGACGCGCCCGCGCCGGTCCACCGGAGTCGTCCCTTTCGCTCCGCCGTAGCGCACCCGGGCCAATGCTTCGATCAGACGATGGACGCCTTTCAGCTTGAAATTGTGGGCGACACACAGGAGCAGCAGATCGTGGCCCCGGAGCCCGTACTGCGAGCGGATTTCAGCCCGCTGGCCGGCCCGATCCGCCGCCGGCGTCGGATCGGGATCCACGCCGTTGAAGATCTTTCGCACCCGGGCCGAATCCAGCCCGTAATGCCGCCGCACCTGCTCCGTCACGTAATCCGAAATCGAGATCACCCACGGCGCCGGTCGGCGGGTCAGCAGCCGCCGCTCCAGCCGAGCGATGATCCGGTATTTGAGACTCAATTGCTGCCCGATCCGCTTAAGCCCGCGGGAACCGGCGCTCGTCCGCAAGGCAACATTCCGATTCAGCGTCTCGGGTACCGTCCCGCCTCGGGGCTGATAGATGTCCGCCGCCATGCACGGCGTGATGCAGTGAACGACGTCGTAGTCCTTGCCCTGAAGATAACGGGCCGCCCGCTGGGCGAACAACAACGTTCGCGCCGCACGCAACGCTCCGCTCGCGCGGATCGGCAGGATGTGCATCGCCGGCGTGGACGGCACGTTGGTCGTCGTCACCACGTGAACCTCGCACCCCAGGTATGCCAGATGACCCGCGAACGACGCCGTGGACGTCTCCGCCCCGCCGCGCCAGGTTTCGAGCCTTTCAATAACCAGGGCAACCTTCATATCCTTCGTGCTCTGCGGCTATCTTCGTTTCGCCGCCTCCCAGGCCCCGGCCTGCGGCGGCACATTCCGGCGGGCGATCTCCGCCGTCTTCCGTGCGATCAGACGGGCAAGCAGCCGTGCGGGGCCCCCCCTCTCGAACGCACGCATATAGCGCGCGAGGAATCGCAAACGATCCCAGCGGCTCACCCGGTCCGCCGGCGCCGAAAAGTTCAGCGCCGCCAGGTCCTTCACCATCCACCTTCGTCGCCGCCATCTTGGCCGGAAAACCCGCTGCAGGTCAATCAGCGTGAACACGTCCCCGCCGTCGGCCGGATATCCCGCCTCCGCTCCGCGAACGAACACATGGCACAGATACAGATCGCGGTGTACGAAGCCCGCCGCGTGGAAAGCCGCGATGAAACCGGCCAATCGATCGATCCCTGCATGCCGCCCGTGCCAGTCGCGTTCAGCCTCCACCGGCGGCATCGTCCGCGGCAGCCACCGTTCGAGCGACTCACCCTCGACCGCATCCAGCAGCACGAAACTCCGCCGCTCCCAAGGGCCCGTCATCTGCTGGCCGAAGCCGACCGCCCGAGCCGCCCGCACGCCCATCGCCTGAAGCTGCATCGCGTTCTGCCATTCGATGGCCGCCGTCGCCGTCCACAATCGCCCGAGCTTCCAGCGGTCGACTTGCCGCCCCAACGGCGGTCGATCGAACCGCTTCAGGTACATCACCCGCGGCGATCCGTCCGGACCCGCCAGCGTGATCCGCCATCGCTGCCGCCAACCGCCGAGCCCGGCCTTGTCCAGCCGCTCGCCCTTGTGCCAGGCAAAAAACGCCTGCAGATCCGCCAGCCCGCTGCCCGCCAGCAGTGATCGATCCTCCGGGTTGGTCCAGAACGTCTCGTTCAACAGAAACTCCGTCGCAGGGCACAGAAGGCTATGAACTCAAGCTGACCGATCGTGTTTGCGGAACGAACCGACCCCAGACGTCCAAATGCCGATCGGTCACCCTTTCGACTCGCAGCGGCCCCAGGCCCGTCCGATCGAGCTGACCGCGCACTTCTTCCACTGTATACGCCGCAAGCAGCGAACGGTAGAACTCCTCCTGCAACAAAGCGGATTCCGTGCCCGCGTACTGATCCACGATCGTCCGGGCCGTCCGCTCGTCCGCAGGCCGGGCCAGGTCGCGCACGAAGATCAGCCCGCCCGGCTTGGTGATCCGCCGAATCTCCCTCCACAACCGCTCGTTATCGGTGATATGATGCAGGATGCTGTTCGAGAAAACCACGTCCACCGCCCCCGATGCCAGCGGCAGCCTCTTCGCGTCGGCCTCAACCAGTCCGATATTTCCCGCCATCCCCGCCCGAACCACGGCGCCCCGGGCCAGCACCAGCATCGCGTGCGATACATCAAAAGCGATCACCCGCCAGGTCGGTAGAGCCTTCGCCACGAGCACCGGGATGTCCCCCGGACCGGTCCCGAGGTCCACCGTCACCGGCCGGTCGTACTCCCCGCCCAACTGAGCCAGGCGATCGACGAAGGCTGCGTTGACCTGCGCGAAATCCGCCTCCGCGTAGGCTTCAGCCTCTTCCGGTACGTCCATCCATTCCGGTTCAGGCTGTCGCTGCATCGGACACCTCGGACGTCCGCGCGCCGGCCCGCGCGTTCATCATCTTGAGAACTTCGAACCAGACGATGCTCACCGCGCCGGCCAGCGGGCAGATCACCAGATCCAGCGGATGCAGCGGCGAGAAGCGGAACGTTTTCTGCAAAAACGGCACGTAGAGTACCAGCCCCAGAAACCCGATCGCCCCGCAGATCACCCACCACACTGCCGCGTTAGGCCGGCGAACCATCGACCAGATCGTCCGGCTCCACGATCGGTTCGTCAGGATCAGCCCCAGGTTCGCGACGACCAGCGTCGTGAACGTCAGCGCCCGCGTCGCAGGGTCCGAATGTCCCGTCCAGCGGGCAAGCCCGAAGACCGTCAGCACGACGGCCAGAACGCTCGTCCCTTGCAGCACGCTCAGCCAGATGGATTTCCAGCTGAAAAGCGGTTCGGCCGGATCGCGCGGCGGCCGGGTCATCGCGTCGGGCTCCGCATCCTCCGCCTCGAACACCAGCGAACAGGCCGGATCGATGATCAGTTCCAGAAACACGATGTGTACGGGCAATAGGATCAAAGGCCAGTCGGCGAAAAACACCGGGATCAATGACAGGCCCGCGATCGGCACGTGAATCGCGAAGATATAGGCGATCGCCTTGCGAATGTTGTCGAAAATGCGCCGCCCGAGTTTCACCGCCTCGACGATCGAGGAAAAGTCGTCGTCCAACAGCACCAGCGCCGACGCCTCACGGGCCACGTCCGTCCCGCGACCGCCCATGGCGATGCCGATGTGCGCGCTCTTCAAAGCCGGCGCATCGTTGACCCCGTCTCCGGTCATCGCGACGATTTCCCCGCGCGCCTTCAACGCGCTGACGATCCGCAGCTTCTGCTCCGGCACCACCCGGGCGAAAATGTCCGCATCGCCAATCCGCCGGGCGAACGCCTCGTCGCTCATCGCGTCCATTTCCGGACCGGTCATCACGTTGTCCGGGTCGCGCAGACCGATCCGCGAGGCGATATTCCTGGCTGTCTGCGGATAATCGCCGGTCATCATCACCACGCGCACGCCGGCTTGATAGCACTCGAGGATCGCCCGGGGCACCGTCGGCCGGATGGGGTCCTCCAACCCCACCAGCCCGAGAAACTCGAAATCGAAATCATGCTGGACGTTCGGCAGATCGGTCCTGCGAAACAGCCCCCGGGCCACGCCCAGCACGCGCAGGCCCTCGCCGGCCATCTCCGTGACTTGCCGCGAGATCGCCGCCATTCTCTCAGCCGGCAGATGGCACAGATCTCCCACCGCCTCCGGAGCGCCCTTGGCGGCGATCACGTAATCCGTCCCGTCCGGTGCCTGCCACACGTGCGACAGGGCAAGCAGTTCCGGCGACAGCGGGTACTCGTGCACCAGCCTCCACGTCGCGTGTAGATGCTCGGTCCGGGCCAGGTACCTCTCGCCCAGTGCGGTGATCGCCCGCTCCATCGGATCGAAAGGATCGCGTTTGCTCGCCAGAATCGAGAACTCGAGCAGGCCGTGGAACTCCTCCGGCAATTCCGAAAGAGACGGGGCCCGGACATCGATGAATTGTCCGTCCGCGCACAGCTTCCCGATCGTCATGCGGTTTTGCGTCAGCGTCCCGGTCTTGTCCGTGCACAGGACCGTCGCCGCCCCCAGCATCTCGACGGCGGGGACGCGCCGCGTCAGCACTCGGCTCTGCGAAATGCGCCACGCTCCCAGGGCCAGGAAGATCGTCAGGACAACCGGGAACTCCTCCGGCAGCGTCGCCATCGCCATCGTGATGCCCGCCAGGAAACCTTCCTTCCACACGTGCGCGGTATTTCCCCGGGTCAGACCGTAAACCACCACCACGACCGCGCAAAGCGACAGGCCCACAATCGTCAGGTTGCGGACGAGTCGGCCGGTCTCTTTCTGCAGCAGCGTCCGCTCCTCTTCAACCGTTTGGAGCACCCTGCCGATTTTGCCGAGTTCGGAGTTCAGCCCGGTCGCCCGGACCTCGGCCACTCCCTGTCCGCGGGTCACCAGTGTTCCGGAAAACACCCACGGATGATCGTCGCCGCCCGGTCGCCCGAGCTCGGCCGGCCCGCTCGCCGCCTGCTTGCGCACCGGCACGGACTCGCCCTGACAGACGCCATGAAAGGGGCGGATATGTTCTGCGGCCTCTCCGGCCCCAATATCCTGACCCGGGAAATGGTGCGCTCCATGGCCGACCGC
>JAPKGY010000640.1 GCA_026647385.1 Phycisphaerae bacterium
TACCCTGCCCAATACGCCGCCTTCCCGGCAGCCGGGGCGACCGTGGGCCTTCGTCGACGCTTTCGCCCTTCTGCGCAACCCCGCGTTCGCGGTCATGGCGTCGGTCGCTTTCCTCGTGGCGGCGGAGATGCAATGCTACTTCGTCTGGACCGGCAGCTTCCTTAAGGACGGGCTTGGCGTTCCTGAAAACAGGATCCCGGGCATTCTGACGCTGGGGCAGGTTTGTGAAATGATCATGATGGTCCTGCTGCCAATTGTCCTCAAGCGGCTCGGTTTCCGGATCACGATGGCCCTGGGCATCGCCGCATGGGGACTGCGCGACTTCATCTTCTCACTCGGCCAACCTATTCCCCTGGTGATCGGCGCCGTCACGCTGCACGGGGTCGGTTTCGCGTTCTTCTTCACGACGATCTTCATGTTCACCGATTCGGTGGCTCCCAAGCACATCCGGGCGAGTGCCCAGAGCTTCCTCGCGTCCATCACCATCGGACTGGGCATGCTCGGCGGATCTCTCGGGGCCGGCATCAGCGATTCCCTCGGGGACTGGCGTCAGACCTACCTCGTACCGGCCATCCTCTGTGCGGCCTGCTGCGTCCTGTTCCTTGCGGCCTTCCGCCCGAAGCCCATCTCGGAGTCCCCGGCGGCCTGAGCGGCCCCCCTGCGCCGGGTCCCCGGCTGTTGCCGGAGACAGTTGGGCCTGTTAAAGTGTATGAGGACCGGGTGTCGGGCAAGCCGGCCGGTGTAGCCCCCGGGCCGGGCTCGCGGAGAGGTTCCGGGAATTGCGTTGGCTGAAAGGGTGGTTGTTCCAGTGCTGAAGCAGCGACGTGCAAGTCGGTTCAATCAGGTTCTTCTTTCGGGACTCGCCCTGCTCGCGACCCTGACGGCGGCTGGATGCTTCGCCGCCGGCGGCAACCAGTTTCGACAGCTCCTGCTTCAACTCGCCGGCAAGTCGGGAACGGCGTTGGAGAACACGCTCACGATCCGCCTGATCAACGAGGCCGGTTCGGGGATCACGGAATCCCTGACCCTCGAAATCGACGGCATCCAAAACACGTACACCTGCTCATCGGATCAGAACCTGTGCGATTTCGTCCTGGAAACCTGCCCGCAGGCGGTCATCGCGATTTCCGAGCGCCGGACGGACGCAGCCGGCCTGTTCCAGGGCGGCCGCAACTTCAACGGAAGCGACGAGTCCTTCAACTTCACCGCCGGCGAGTTCGAGTGCGGGCAGGTGATCCTCTACCGTTTCTCCGAAAACGACGCAGAGGCCTTCGTGTACTGATCGGCCATTGGATTACTTCCAATCGGTCCGTCGACGATCGCATCGATGACGCGCCGACGTTGCCCGAGTCGTCGACCGATTTCCCGGAAGGCCCAGGCGAACCCGATCAGAACGAACAGAAGCAGGAGGCCCTCGACGATCCAGACGGCTCGTTCGACTGCGACCAGCATGGCTGTACCCTTGGTCAGCATGGCCGTCGTTCCGGGACGCATGGGCTGATTGACGATCCAGTAGCCGCCCAGCCCGACGACCGCCAAGCCGGCTGCGTTCAGCAGGACCAGGACCAGGCCCCCGAAGCACGCCCAGAGCACGACCCGCCCCACTCGCGTCGTTCGAACGAGCGCGTCAAACCAACCGTATACGTAACTTCTCAGAAGCAGGCGATGGCGATCGAAGGCCGTCCCGCACTCCGGGCAGCGATCTTCCGGCAAACCCCGCAGCAGATAGCCGCACCGGTCGCAGACGATCGGGAACTCCTCCTCCGGAAGGGCCTCCAGACGCAGGCGGGCATCGGCGGGAATGACCCGCGTGCCAAACAGCGGCATGCGAAGAAGACGAGCAACGCGCTGAGCCGGTTTCCGCAGCATGGTTCCACTGAATACTATGCCCGAGCCGAGCGGGAGTTCCTCAGAAAGCCGGGGCGGAGGCCGGACTGACGGCGATAAAAAGCCCCCCTTCCCGCTGCCATTCGATTTCCGCGGGCGGTGGCTCTCGCACAGTCGCGGGTACGTAGACGATGCGACGACCACCGGCCGCGGCTCGGCCCGCCTCGGCCAGGGCCTTGTGCCGCCGAGCCTCGCCGGCGGGCGACGCGGGCGGCAGGCTCCGGACCGTCAGGCCCTCGTGGGACGCTCGCGAGGCGGAGTACTCCATGGCCGGCTCGATCATCGGATCGTCCAGCAGAATCATACCGTCCGCGCCGGCCATCGAAACCGCCCGCTCGCAGATGATCTCGGCGGAACGGTCCGCGCATCCCCACGGCGAAAACAGATACAGGTAGTCGTCGCGGTACGGCTTACCGCGATCGATCCCCCGGAGAACCTGAAAATGGCGGGCGACGGCCGGCGCGGCGGCATAGACAATCGGGGTGGCTGCCAGGAACGCGAGTGCCAGACCGACTAGCCAGGCCCGCGAACTCGAGGCCGGCTTTTGCAGCACCCAGGCGGCACCGAACCCGCCGAGCACCGCCAGCAGCACGTAAGTCGGGAGGAAGAAGGTGTGCTGATCGACGATGTTGTATCGGAACACAAAGCCGGCGTGAATGACCAGAGCGGCCGCCAGGGCGCCCAGTAACCGACCCTCGATGCCCAACCGGCGGGCGCGGGCGATACCCGCCGCCGCGGCCGGCAAGAGCAGGTTCGGGAAACTCAGCAGCGTAAAGCCGACGCTGATCGCCACGATGCGCGGTGAAAACCGCAAATTGAAGACGTTCTGCCCGAATCGGCCGGCCTCACCCGTGCAGGCCGATCGAATCGTCCCCGCCCAGTCGCCCGTTGCCAGCAATTGCTGGACAACCAGGACCGAATAGGGCAACGTGCCGATCCCCCACCACACCGCGCCGACAACGACGTCCGCCGGCCGCACGCGCCGTTTGAGCATCGCCGCCAGGGCCACGGTCGCCAACACCGGCGCAGTCAACGTGGCCTGCATGTGGTTGGCGATCTCCAGGCCGTTCAACAGCAGCATCAGCAAAATAACTAAAGGTTCCTTCCGGTCCAAGATATGATACCTTGATATCTTTTTCCAATATTAACGAACCTGCCATC
>JAPKGY010000641.1 GCA_026647385.1 Phycisphaerae bacterium
CGCCCAGCGCGTAGAGAGCGTAGGGCACGGCGGAGTGGGCACGGCGTGCCACGGGCTGACCAAGGCGATGAGCCAGATCGGCACCGAAGTGCTCTTTGTGCTTCCCAAGCCGGTGCAGGCCCAGGGGACCCACGTTCAGATTCTCTCGCCTGAGACGTTATCGAGCAAACTTGCGGGACTGGCCAGCGAATACGAGTTGCAGGGGTTCGAGCACGTGCGGTTCTGCGCGCTTCAGGCGGCGCCGAGCATGTCGCCCTACCATTCGCCCGAGCAGTACGCGGAACTGATGAAGGAGCAGGCCAAGCGGCTCAAGGCGATCGAAGGCGGATCGCTCGCGGAAAACCCGGTGGGAGCCGCCGGCCAGAACGCCTCGGACTATGAAGGCGACATGTTCGACCAGATCGAGCGTTACGCGCGGCTGGCGAGCACCATCGCCCAGTTCGAGCGTTTCGACGTGATCCACGCCCACGACTGGATGACTTACCGGGCGGGCATGGCGGTTTCCGCGCTGTCGGGCAAGCCGCTGGTGGTGCACATCCACTCGACCGAGTTCGATCGCAGCGGCGAGCACGTCAACCAGGCGATCTACAACATCGAGCGTCAGGGCTTCCACTTCGCGCAGCGGATCATCGCGGTCAGCCACCTGACCAAGAGCGTGCTGACCTCGCGATACGGCGTGCCGCCGGACAAGATCGAGGTCGTTTACAACGCGGTCGAGTTGAACGGCTCCGCGCCGGCCATCTCCATGGCCCCGATTCAGCGGGACGAGCGGATCGTGCTCTTTCTCGGGCGAATCACCATGCAGAAAGGCCCGGAGTATTTCCTCGCCGCCGCCAAGAAAGTCCTCGAAGTGATGGACAACGTGCGTTTCATCATGGCCGGCTGGGGCGACATGATCCGCCGAACCATCGAACTGGCCGCCCAGATGGGCATCGGACACAAGGTCCTGTTCACCGGCTTCCTTCGCGGCGGAGACGTCGAGCGCGTCTTCCGCATGGCCGACCTCTACGTGATGCCCAGCGTGTCCGAGCCGTTCGGCATCGCCCCGCTGGAAGCCATGTCCAACGACGTCCCCGTCATCATCAGCAAGCAATCGGGGGTGAGCGAGGTCATCAAGCACGCCCTCAAGGTGGACTTCTGGGACGTCAACGAGATGGCCAACAAGATCATCGCCGTTCTTCGCCACCGCCCGCTCCACAACACCCTTCGCGAGCACGGCAGGATGGAACTGCGCAAGCTTTCCTGGACGGACTCGGCCCGCCAGTGTGCGGCCGTCTATGAGGACGTCGTCCGTGCGGCGCGTCCGCGCTGACCGCCGCCAAAGCGGTTGTTTTTCCGGATTACCTGATGCTTATGGACGCGACAAAAGTTTTTCGACGGCGCCCGCGGGCGAATCCTGCCCTGGTATACACCCCTCGGAAGGCGCATGAGAAGCCCGGGGACGGTGCCCCTTTCGCTGGGACAACGGCTGAGTTTGGGCGCGCGAACGGCCCGATACGTCCAAAACCTGCTGCGAAATGGGGACTGTCCCCTTCGCTCCCGAAAACGGCACTACTCGGGCGCGCCGGTTGCCTGGTGCTCCCGCTGGCCGCTCTGCTGGCCGGCTGCGCGGCGACGCGCCCCCCGGCCGACGACGCCTGGACATCCCTCTTCGACGGGAAGACCCTGTCCGGCTGGGTGGTGAAATGCGCGCCGGGCGACGAGAGCCGGGGGTTCTGGAAGGTCGACGAAGGGACAATCCTGGCCGACTCCATGGGTTCGAGGAAACACGACTACATTTGGCTGATGACCGAGAAGGAATATGCCGACTTCGTCTTGCGGCTGAGATTCCAGGCGTACAGGGATTCACCCGGCAACAGCGGCGTGCAGATCCGCAGCCGGTACGATGACAAGGACTACTGGCTGGACGGCCCGCAGGTCGATCTCCACCCGCCGGCACCGTGGCGAACCGGCATGCTCTGGAGTGAAACCCGGGGTGCCCGGCGATGGCTGTGTCCGGACGCGCCCACGGCCGGCGCGGTTAACGAGTCCATGGCGCCCGCCGGCCTGCGGTTCTTCTTCGCCGATCAGGAGCCCGGCTGGAACGACCTGGAGATCTCCGCGGTCGGTCCGCGCGTACGGGTCAAGCTGAACGGCCTGGTGGTTACGGACTACGACGGCACCGGCGTCCTCGACAACGAAGCCCACCGCCAACACAACGTCGGCATGCGCGGTCATATCGCGCTGCAGCTCCACAAGAAGGACGAGCTTCGCCTGCGGTTCAAGGACGTGTTCATTCGGGAGACCGCGCCGGCGGAATGACGCGAGCTGACAGGCGAGGAGGGGATTGGCGGACGTGAAACGCTGTCCTTCGGGTCGCGGTCGAACGGATTCGCCGGCCCGGAGGACAACGCCTCCTGGGCCGTTTTGACGTGTCCACGCCCTTCCCTTCTCCCCCTTACTGCCCTCTTTACCTCTTTTATTACATCTAAAAACTCTATTGCCCTGGCCGGAGCTCGAGGACCCTTCGGATTCGAGCGAGGGTGTGCTCCTTGCCGAGCAGGGTGAGTGTATCGTAAATGGCGGGGCTGACCGTTGTGCCGGCCACCGCCACGCGGAGGGGCTGGGCGACATCGCCCATCTTCACGCCGCGCGACCCGCAGACCGACGTGACCAGCTTCTCCAGCTCATCGTTCGACCACGGCTCGACGGCCTCCAACAAAGGCAGCACCGCTTCCAGCATGGCGTAACCCGCGTTGTCGTTCCTGGCGAGAACCTTCTTGACCGCGGCGGGGTCGTACTGGATGTCCGCGTCACGGCGATAGAGGAAGCCGCTCTTGTGCTCGATATCGGCAAACGTCCGGAAGCCCTTGTTGACGGCCAGGAGCTTGCGCTTCGCTTCCGTGTCCGGCCTGGCCTGACTCATCTCGATGATGTAATCTGCCGTTTTGACCACCTCAAGGTTGTGTTCTATAACCAGCACAGTATTGCCCCGATCGACCAACCGGTGTAACATTTTCAGTAACTGTTGTATGTCGGCAAAATGCAGGCCTGTAGTAGGCTC
>JAPKGY010000642.1 GCA_026647385.1 Phycisphaerae bacterium
GAACGTCCCAAAAGGCAAATCATCCGCCGTTGAAGATTCTTGCTGCGCCCAATCTCGATTCAATCCCGTCCGTTCGCATCACACCGATGCTCCCGCCGTTGCGATGGGCGTGCTCCATTCGCACAGCACATCGGGGCAGATGTCTGCCCCGTTGGGCCAGACGATGGTGCCGACGTTGGAATCGACGCGCATTCGGCGAAAACAGGCAGGATCGCGGAGGGGTTCAAAGACCCCCTTAAAACTCAATCTCCCATGCAGGTCAACTTCCCGACGCTCGCCGTCCTCAGAAGTCAATATGAGGCGGAAGTCGCCCAGGTGCTTCACGTCGATGACGCCTTCATGACAACTTCACCCCACCGCTGTAATCGGAATCGCTCACCGGTGATCTCATGCCTGATTGCGACCCCTCGCCGGCGCTTCGGACTCTGAAAGGCGCGGGCAGCTCGATGCGAAAGCAGGTGCCGTCCTTGGGCTCGCTGATGACGTCGATGCGCCCGCCGTGCGCCTCGATGATCCGGGCGACGACGGCCAGCCCCAGGCCCGTGCCGGCGCCGCGATCCTTGGTCGTGTAAAACGGCTCGAAGATGTGCGGCAGATGCTCGGCGGGAATGCCTTCCCCGGTGTCGCTCACTTCCAGGATCGCCCGGCCATCCTCGCCCGGGCTGCAACAGACGGTCAGCGTTCCGCCCTCGGGCATGGCGTCCGCGGCGTTGATCATCAGGTTGATCAACACCTGGGCCAACTGCGCGCGGTCCGCCTCGGCGAAGACGGCCGGATCGGCCAGATCCGTCGCCAGTTCGATGCCATTGCGTTCGAGCCGGGGCCGCACAAACTGCACCGCATCGCTGATGACCTCGTCGATCCGGATCGTCGACACGCGGATCGGCTCGTCGCGGGCCATCGTCAGCAGCCGCCGCACGATCATCTCAATCCGATACAGCCCCGTCTCCATCAGATCGAGCAGTTGCCGGGTCTGGCCGACGGCGGCGGTATCACTCTTTTCGATCGCGGGAAGATTCTGTCGAATGATCCGCGTGCTGTTCTGCAGGCCATCGAGCGGATTGTTGATCTCGTGGGCGACGCCGGCAGCCAACTCGCCGATCAGAGCCAGCTTCTCGCTGCGGGTCAGCCTTTGCTGCAATCGCTCGCGTTCGCTGACGGTTTCGCGCAGGTGGCGCACCATACGGTCCAACGATTCGCCCAGCTTGACGAAATCGTCGCGCGCCAGGACGTCGAGACGCTGATCGAGGTCGCCCCGGCTCACCGCCTCGGTCGCCTCGCGCAGCTCGCGCACGCGCTGGCGCAGCGCCCAGGTCAGCCAACGGGCCACCAGCCAGGCGGTCGCCACACTGGCGACGAGCATCGTGACGATCCCGCACCAGTTTTGAGGCCACACAACCAAAGCCGCACCGGCCGCCGCACAGACGATGACCGTGTAGGCCCACAGAAACTTCTGCCGAAGCCCGAAATGACTCAGCACCCGCATCGCCGGCCATTGTAACCGACTTCCCGGCCAGGGGGTGCCGAATATGGCCGCAGGTGGAGCCAGGGGGTCCGTGGCCGTTTCGGTGGGCTGCCAGAGCCCCAAGTCGGAGTATTCGGAGATCCGTCCTGGTCGCTGCGGTCCTGGTCGCCGGGGCGACGACCGTGGCGGGCGGTCGCGCGGGGTCAGGTCGAGAAGAGACCGCATCATCCTGAGGCGGCACACGGATGCGGCCCGCGGTTGCGGGCCTGGCCCATCGCTGCCGCTCCGGCCTCTGAACAGGATCGCTGAACCCATCGTCAACTCGGGTACAATCCGCAGCGGATGAAACCGCACCGTAGAAAACCTGGTGCCGGCCGGGGCGTCTGGGTCCGCGAGGATCGGCTGCCGACTTTGGCGGAACTCACCTGGCTGGCGTCTCCGCAAGGCCAGTCCGTCTGCCGGGAAATGGACCTGGGGGCACCGGCGGACACCCCCGCGCAGATCGCCCGATGGCGCGAGCGGCTCGAACCCGACCTCGTATCAGCCGCCTGGAGCCAGGTACTCCTGCGCCGCCGTGCCCGAGCCAAATTCACGCGGGCCGCCGACATGCTCTTCGACCGCGTCGGGCTGGAGCAAGCCACGGACGAAGTCGTAGCCGCCCACAAAGCCAAGCGATTCAGCGGTTTGCGGCGGGTGGCGGACCTGTGTTGCGGGCTCGGCGGCGATACGATCGCCCTGGCCGAGCGGGCGGAAGTGATTGGCGTCGATTTCTCGCCGCTTCGGGCGAGGTTGGCCGAACATAACGCCGCAGCCTATGGCCGATCCGTCGTCACACTGACCGACGACGTCGCCTTCTGCCGTCCCGAAGTCGACGCCGTCCACCTCGACCCCGACCGCCGCCCGACCGGCCCCCGCCGCCACGAGCCCGATACCGCCTCCCCGGACATCGCCACCCTGCGGCAGATCCTGAGCCATTATCCGCGCGCCGCCGTCAAGCTTTCACCCGGCGCCGACTTCGCTGCCCTGGGCTTCGAGGCCGAGATTGAAGTCGTCAGCCATCGGGGCGAGTGCAAGCAGGCCATTGCCTGGACGGGCGGATTCCAGCAGGCTCGCCGCCGGGCAACCAGCCTGCCCACGGGTGCGTCCATGGCCGCCGTCGCCGGCGAAGACCTCACCTGGCCCGCGCCTGCGTCCATCACTTCTGAAGAATGGCTATTCGAACCCGATCCAGCCGTCATCCGGGCCGATCTCGTGGGCGTCCTCGCCCGCCGGCACCACCTCGCCCCCGTCGACCCGCTGATCGCTTACCTCGTCGGGCCGACTCGGATCGACTCGCCCTTCCTGGCGGCGTTCCGGGTTGCGGAAATGGTCGACTTTTCCGCCGCCGCTGTGCGGCAACTCCTTGCCCGCCATGATGTTGGAGCAGTTGAGATCAAGATGCGCGGGTTCGCGGTCCGGCCGGAGGAGGTTCGCCGGCTGGTCCGAACGGCGGGCAAACGCCCGGCCACCCTGTTCCTGACCCATGATGCAAACTCACCGGCCCACCGCAATCCGCTGCCTCTGCGCGCTGCTCTGC
>JAPKGY010000643.1 GCA_026647385.1 Phycisphaerae bacterium
CTATGCGGAGAGTACGGACGGCGTCCATTGGGTCAAACCCATCCTCAACATTCGTTCGTGGCACGGATCGGCCGCCAACAACATGATCTACGTCCGCCCGACCCAGAGCGGTATCACGTCGGTCCTGCACGCGCCCTGGGACCCGGACCCCAACCGGCAGTACCGGCTCATGAACTGGGAGCCCAACGGCTTCTGGGGCGCGTACTCCAACGACGGGCTCCACACCGTCGACCTCCCCAACAACCCGGTGATCACCCAGGCCGGCGACGTCGGCCAATTCATGCACGACCCCCACACCGGGCTCTACCGCGGCTACGTCAAGCTCAATTCCGACGTCGACGGCCTGCGCCGCAGGAGTCTCGGCCTGACCAGCACCGCCGAGATCGATTCCTGGCCGGTGCCCCAACTCATCCTGGAGGTCGACTCCTACGACGACCGCTGGGTGCCGCCCGGCACCGTTCAACGGACTCACATCTACGGCATGTCCACCTTCGCCTACGAGTCGATGTACCTGGGGCTGATCTGGATCTTCCGGGCCACGGATATCGACGGCTATTACATCGGCCCGGTCTACGCCGAAATCACGAGCAGCCACGACGGGGTGCATTGGACGCGCGAGGACGCTCCCCGCCCAGCCCTGCTGCCACTCGGACCACCCGGCGCATGGGACGACGGACAACTCTACACCGCCCGTGCGCCCATCCGCGTCGGCAACGAGCTGTGGATCTATTACGGCGCGTGCGACGACGTGCATGGGACAGCCACCAAAAAGCTGAACTGTGCCATCGGCCTGGCCAAACTTCGCAAGGACGGCTTCGCCTCCCTCGACGCCGGCTCGACCCCCGGCACGATCACGACCAAGAAGATCCTCGGGGCCTCCGGTCCGCTGCGCGTGAATTACGCCGCCGGAGGCAACGGCTCTGTCAAAGTCGAAGTCCTCGACGCCAACGGCAACGTCCTGACCGGCTACAGCCAGGCGGAATGCCTTCCGCTCACCGGTGACCGCGTCGACCAGGCCGCCGCCTGGTCCGCGCATTCGGAGTTACCCGGAGGGTTCGACCCGATCCACCTCCGCTTCATCGTCCAAAACGCCGCCCTCTACTCGTTCAACCCGGGCGAGGCCGCCCAAGTCGTGAACTCCCCGACCATCACTCAACAACCGCTCAGCCGGACCGTCGCGCCGGGCGGGTCGGCTGCGTTCGTCATCGCGGCCATCGGCGACGCGCCGCTCGGCTACCAGTGGCAGAAAGACGGCCATAACGTCACCGACGGCGGACACTACACCGGCGCGACGACCGCGACACTGACTGTTGCGAACGCCGCCCTCACCGACGCGGGGAACTACCGTTGCGTGGTGACGAACCCGTTCGGCAGCGCCGTTTCCGAATCGGCCGCCCTGACCGTCGATCCCGTTGTGCCCATCCAGTTCCTCGAGACGTGGGATACCTACACGATCGAAATCGGCGACCCGGCCTACATCGCGCGCTGGGCGGTCATCCCGGGAACCAATCGATACCCGATCCAGGCTTGGGATACGCTCTCTCCGCCCAACACCGCGAGAGTCACCAAGGACGTCGCCTTGGGGATCTCGCATCCGCTGGCAACGGAGCTGGCGGCGGCCGTGCCCGGTGCGACCGAGGCGCGGGGCACCGATGCCAATCCTTTGCTGCTTGTCTATCAACTCTATTTGAATACTCTGAGCAGCTACGCTTCGGCTGACGTTTTCGTCGAACTGTCGATGGGCGAGGTGCACGCCCCCGCGAGCAGCAGCTCCACCATTCTGCCGGTGCTGGCGTTTGGCATGACGGCCGGACTCCACGGGTCCGCGGCTTATCCGAGGTTCTTCGACGGAAAGAACTGGAACAACGTCCCCGGGCTTCCGGTCGGTAACGGCTGGCACCACCTGTCCATGACGGTCAAGGACGCGATCGTTCAGTTGCAGACCGGCGGCTCGGCCACCCTGCCGCGCCTCTACCCGGGCGGTTTCGATCGCCTCAGCTTTCGCACCGGCTCCAATACCGTTCAGTGGCGGGCGCTGGGCGACGTGAGTTTGAGCGGCGGCAGGGTGGTCCCACCGGTGAACGCTCCGACGATCGTGGATCAGCCCGAGCCGCAGGACGCCTGCCCCGGCTCCACCGCCACGTTCAGCGTGAATGCTTCCGGACCCGGAACTTTGAGCTACCAATGGCAGAAGAACGGCTTCGATATCACGGATGGAGGCCGCTTCAGCGGTGCGACCACCGCCAGCCTGACGATTTCCGGCGTTGATCCGAACGATAGCGCGAACTACCGATGTGGAGTGGGCAACGCCGGCGGCTCGACCCTTTCCGACCACGCCTCGCTCACGCTCAAGCCGACCGGCCCAACCGACCTCGACGAAGACTGCGACGTCGATGCGGACGACCTGCGGATCTTCGCGGGCTGCGACACGGGACCGGCCATCGCGCCGACCTCGGGTTGCCAGCTTTGCGACTTCGACGCTGATGGCGACGTCGATCAGTCCGATTTCGGCGTTTTTCAGAAATGCCATACGGGCGCCGACGGTCTGATCGATTCAGGTTGCGCGAATTGACGCCGGTCAATCGTGCCTCGCACGATCGCGCACGGTCATTCAGCCATAGTACGGCCCCGCGAAGTTCGCCGGCTCCTCGGGCCTGAGAGTTTCTTCCAGACGATCGAGGTGATACTGGATGCTCTCGGGATACGCCATGCAGGCGTGAACGTGGCAGCGGGTCCGCTCGGTCAGCGTGCGGTAGACGGTTCCGCTTGTTCCCGGGGCCCCGGCCACCACGAGATTGTCACCCCACAATCGAAGCGGCAATACTCTCAGCGCCCGCGCGGTCGAGAGGGTCACTCGCGAGACCGCCGCCGTATCGATGCCGACCAGCCGAGGCTCGACAAAACGTCGGCGATAGCTCATCTGCACGGCCCACGCTTCCCATACCTGCTCCGGAGTCAACCATCCGAGCCGCACCGCGATCTGACCGAACTTTTGTCGGCTCCGCTTCTGAAGGGCGATGATCTCC